>CAOLUI010000001.1:0-39733 GCA_948479395.1 uncultured Bacilli bacterium
ATATACTAAGAGGAAAGATACCTGATTTTAGTAGTGGAGATATTGAACTAGCATTCACACTAAATGGAGAGAAAATAATAGATGCCTTTCCTTTAAAATCAAGTGGATACGTGGTAAATAGTGTAGTATGCGAAGATGGAGCAACAGCGGAGTGGAATGTAGATAGTTGGGGATTAGTAAATATAATTTCTAATGGAGCAAAAAAGATCAAATGTAATATAGATTTTAAAGAACCAACATTAATAGAATATTTAAAAAATTTAGAATCAAGTGAATTAGTAGAAGATGATTATGGAAACTTAAGATATATAGGAGCAGATCCTAATAATTATGTATTATTCAATAATGAGTTATGGCGAATAATCGGAGTAATGAAAGATGTTGAGAATGCTGATGGAACAAAAGAAGACAAAGTTAAACTAATAAGAGGTAATAGTATAGGATCATATTCATGGGATAATAAAGGAGATTATGGAAGTAGTAATTGGAGTACAAGTGCGTTACAGAAAGTCTTAAATTCAGGAGCATATTGGAATAGAACAAGTGGTAATTGTCCGAGCAGTAAATATGGCACAACAAAGACATGTGACTTTAGTGAGTCAGGACTAACAGAAGAGTCCAAGAATATGATAAGTGAAAGCGTATGGAACTTAGGTAGTAGTAGTTCTAGTAAAATAACAAGTGAGTTATATACATTAGAAAGAGGAGAAAAAGTATATAGTACAAATCCAACAAAATGGACAGGGAAAGTAGGATTAATGTACCCTTCAGATTATGGATATGCGACTGCAGGAGGAGCAACAACAGATAGAAATACATGCTTAAATGCTCCTTTAGCTAATTGGAATGAAAGTGGAGTAAGTGATTGTAAAGATAATGATTGGTTATTAAGAAGCTCACAATGGACACTTGCAAGCAGTAGTAATAATATCTTTGTTGTAGAAATATTAGGAAATGTTATTGATCGTTGGGCATATGCTTCGTATACTTTACACCCATCAATATATCTAAACCCAAGCATAGAAATAGATAATGGAGTAGGTTCTAGCACATCACCATTTGTTTTGAAATAGGAAATTGATTTTTAAAGTCAATTTTTTTTATATTTTATTTTGTTTACTAGAAAAAAGTGTATTATAATATACATATAATAAAAGAGGTGTTAAAAATGAGTAATATTAAAGATTATCTTGATTGGCGTGGGGATGTAACTTTAAATTATTCTCATTTTAATGAAGTTGATAACCTAATATTTTCCGAGTTGGTTTTTTATAATTTGAAAAATATTGTAACCAAAAAAAAAATAAAATTAGGTGAAGCATTAAATACATATTTAGAAAAAAATCAAAAAAAAGAAATCTTATCAGAATTCATATTATCAGAAGATCCAATCCCTTTTTTAGAAGCCTTAAAAGATTCTAAACGTTTTAAAGATTTAAAAATATTTAATTATATTAATATTACTTCCAAAAAAGAAACAAAGCAATTTTCCGCCTTGAGTATTGAATTAAATTATAATACCATTTATATTGCTTTTAAAGGAACTGATAATAATTTATTTGGTTGGAAAGAAGATTTTAATCTTTGTTTTATGTCCGAAATTCCATCTCAATTAGAAGCTGTAAAGTATGTAAATAATATAAAAAGAAAATACAAAAATATAATAATTGGCGGCCATTCTAAAGGAGGGAATCTTGCTATTTATGCTGCTGTAAAGTGTAAAGAAAAAATCAAGAAACGTATAAAATATGTATACAATAATGATGGACCTGGTTTTTTAGAAGAATTTACTTCATCACCTAATTACTTAAAAATACTTCCTAAAATTATTTCAATAGTTCCTGAAACCTCTATTATTGGAATGTTATTAACTCATCAAGGGGAATACAAAGTAATTAAAAGTTCAACTCAAGGCATTTGGCAACATGATCCATTATCTTGGCAAGTAATTAACAATAGCTTTATAACGATCAAAGAAGTAGATGAAACAAGTAATAAAATAAATAATATGCTAAACGAATGGCTAAGAAAAATAACTAAACAGGAAAGAGAATTATTTATAAATACTTTATTTCAAATATTAGAAAAAAATAAAATTGAAACAATTGCTGAACTTTCCCAAATGAGTTTAATTAAAATTCCTAGTTTGGTTAAATCATTTAAAAATCTAGATGAAGAAAGCCGTAAATTAATGATAAATTTATTAAAAGACTTAGTCAAAGAAGCCAAAAAGAATTTTAATACCAAAACACTTTTTAAAGGAATAAAATTATTAGTCAAAAAATCTTAATGTCAAGTGCTTTTAATATATTGAATTAAAATAAGACCTTTTGTTATAATAAAGATAGGTGATTACAATGGATTATAAATTTACTTCTCATAACGAAACTGATACTCTTGAATTAGCTCAAAATATTGAAAGTGAAAAATTTCCGAATATGGTTATTTGTTTAGAAGGAGAATTAGGTAGTGGTAAAACTGTTTTTGTCAAAGGTTTTGCTAATGCAATGGCCATAAAAGAAAACGTTACTTCACCAACATTTAATTTAGTAAAAGAATATTTAAATGGGGAATTGCCTTTATATCATATGGATGTCTATCGTTTAGAAGGCTCATGTGAAACTGTTGGCTTTGACGAATATTTTAATAAGGGCGGAGTATCAATTATTGAATGGTCAGATTTAATTTGTGATTGTTTACCTGAAGAAAGATTAGAAATTAAATTTAAAATTATTGATGAAAACACTAGGGTTCTAATATTTAAGCCATATGGCAAAGTATATGAAGATATCTGTGATAGTGTGTTATAATAAAACTCCCGTTTAAAGAGTTTTTTTGTTTTTTTAAGGAAAGGAAGTTAAGATGTATACCTTATATATTGATACTCATTATGATAAAATAGTAATTGTCATATACCAAAATACGGAAATAAAAATCCAAAAAGAAATAGATTCTCATAATAATCATAGCGTAATATTAATGCCTTTATTAATTGAAACTATTAAAGAAGCCCAAATCAATTTAAATGAATTAAATCAAATTATTGTTATAAATGGCCCAGGATCTTTTACTGGTGTAAGAATTGGGGTAACTATTGCTAAAACTCTTGCTTTTACTCTAAAAATTCCTATAAAAGTAATGTCTAGTTTATTAATAAAAGCTCTATCTTTTGACCATGAAAAAGTGTGGATCGGGGAAAGAGAAAAAAATGGCATTTTTATTGGAAAATTTGATAAAGAAAATGATTTAATTGAAGAATATCAATATCTTAAAAATAAAGAAATAACAAATAATTCCCTTGTGTTTTATGAAGATATTGAAATTAATTATGAAAAAATAATTAAATATGCTCAAAAATTAAAAGAAATAAATCCTCATCTAGTAAATCCTTTATATGTTAAGAAAATAGAGGTTCAAAAATGATTAGATATTTTTTAGAATTAGATTTTAAGAGTATTTATAACTTAGGCAATAAAATAAATTCTCATTTTTCTCAAACTAATGATTTAAATGAAATATATAAAGATCAATATACTAAAGTTTTAGTATATGAAAAAAATCAGGAAATTATCGGATTTTTAATGTATGTTGAATTAGAAGAAAGTGTGGATATTTTAAATGTATTAGTTAAAGAAAAATATCGTCGCCAAAAAATAGCTAGTTGTCTAATTGATTATATGATCAGCGAATTGCAAGATAGTGTTAAACTAATAACTTTAGAAGTTCGAAAAAGCAATAAAGCAGCGATCAATTTATATGAAAAATTTGGCTTTGAAATTATTAATATTCGGCAAAAATATTATGGTAATGAAGATGCCTATTTAATGGGAAGGATTATAAAAGAATGAAAGATATATATATATTAGCTATTGAAACATCATGTGATGAAACCAGTATGGCTATTGTTAAAAATGGTCACGAAATTACTTCATTTACAGTTTTGACCCAAATGGATACCCATTCTCAATATGGAGGAGTAGTACCAGAAATAGCATCTCGTATGCATACTGAAAATATTACAATGGTTTTAGAAGAAACCTTAAAAAAAAGTAACATTAAAATAGAAGATATTGATGCCATTGCTGTTACGTATGCTCCAGGACTTTTAGGAAGCCTTTTAGTTGGAGTTGAGTTTGCTAAAACTCTTTGTTATGTTTATCAAAAACCTTTAATTGCCGTAAATCATACAATTGGTCATATTTATGCTAATAATATAGATAATAAATTAAAATTTCCCTTACTTGCTTTAGTAGTAAGTGGGGGACATACTGATTTAATTCTAATGCAAAAAGATTATCAATTTGAAATATTAGGTAGCACATTAGATGATGCAATTGGGGAATGTTATGATAAAGTAGCTAGAGTTTTAGGTTTAAAATATCCTGGAGGGCCAAATGTTGATAAATTAGCAAAAGAAGGAAAACCAACTTATAATCTTCCTAAACCGGTAAATGATAATACATATAACTTTAGTTTTAGTGGGCTAAAAAGTCATATTATAAACTTAGTGCATAACGAGACTCAAAGAGGACATGAAATAAGAAAAGAAGATTTAGCTTGTAGTTTTCAAATAATAGCAGTTGATGAATTAATAAGGAAAGTAGAACTTGCTTTGCAAAAAACTAAAGTCAAAGATCTCATAATCGCAGGAGGAGTATCAGCTAACAAACATTTACGTCAAGAAACGCATAAATTAGCCGAAAAATATCAGATTTCCTTAAATATACCTGATTTTAAATATTGTACTGATAATGCAGCAATGATTGGCGCAGCAGCTTATCCTCTTTTTCTCAAAAAAGAATTTGCTGATTTTACACTTAATGCTCAAAGTCAAGCACTTATAACAAAATAAATAAAAAAATAATAGGTAAGTTAATTATTCCTATTATTTTTTTCTTGAAAAAACTTTTCCCATAAATCTTCAGTTGGGTAAAGAGAAGTTATTTGTTTTCTTTTTTTTATATAATTATCAAAACTATCAATAATCTTAGCTGGGTTACCTGCTACAACGCTATTAGGTGGAACATCTCTCGTTATGACACTGCCTGCTCCAATAACTACATTAGGTCCTATTCTTATGTCAGGTAAAATTGTTGTATTGCACCCAATAAAAACATTATCCATTACTTCAATACAGCCGTTATTATACAAAAAATTTCCTTGATTAAGATAATTTAGTCCTAAATGAAAAACATCATGAGTAACAAAAGTAACATTGCTAGTCACAATAACATTATTATGAAATTTTATTAGTTCTGGATCTGATGGTATTAACCTAGGTTGAAAAAAGAAATTATTTCCTACACCTGCAAATATTTTATGTTTTATTAGATAATTAGTTCTCTTATCACTATCTAATATCAAAGCTATTCTAAGACGTTGCCATTGTTTTTTTTTATATTCTTTCATCTAAATCCCTCTTTCTAATAATAACAAAACAAGAATAATTTGACAAATAAAATACAGACTTTAATCGCCTGTATCATTATTATTATAATCAGTTGATGAATTATCTCCGGGAGAACCTGGAATAATATCGTTAATATCATCATCTTTTGGTTCACTAGGCTCATCATCACCATCATTATCACTATTACTATTAGAATTGCTATTATTATTTGTAGTAGTATTATTGTTATTATTTGGCTCATTACTAGGTTCATTATTAATAATAGGATTTGTATCACAAACTTGATTAATATAAATTGTTAAATAAGAAATATTTTTAACAAAAGTTCCTGCGGCAACACTTTGACCGTTAATTAATCCTGGAGTTCCAGAGTTACAAGTAAATTCTTTACCTAAAGTTATACCATTATTAGAAGCCCAAGACTCAACATACCCAACTGTACTTCCTTTAAAATTAGGAACTGTAGCTAACTTGGTGCCACTGCTTATTCCTTTTCCAATAATAGGTGAGGTATAATCTTCATTATAATCATAAGAAAATGTTTTAATCATTTCTTCTTTCTTCAATCCTAAATTTACATTTAAAGCATCTTTAATAGCATTTAAACTATTATCATAATATCCTAAAGCTGAAACATTTAATCCTCCAATATTAATAGGTAAGTTATAAACTTCTAAATAAGTTTTTTGAATTTTAATAAAATCTTCGCCCTTTAAGCCATTCACTAACATATCTTTTAAAGACTGATAAAAAGAAAGAATTTGTTTAGTAGATAAATTAGTAGCAATATTTTTACTTACAGCTTCTAATATTTTTTCAAAATCTTTAAAGCTTTTAATTTCTATAACTTTTTTTGCCATTGCTTCTACAATTTGTTGTTGATGACGATTACGAGCTAAATCACTTTCTAAAAATCCATGACGATTACGCGCATAAGCTAAAGCTTGTTCTCCATTTAAATGTTGTGCTCCTGTATTCATACAAACAAGTTTTGTGGTATCTCTTAAAGAATTACTTTCACACAAACGACCCTTTCCGTGTTGAGAAATATAATAATCATAATTAGGTGCTTCAACATCTACATCAATTCCTCCTAGAGCATTAACTAAATCAATAACTCCATTAAAATTAATTTTAGCATAATAATCAATTGTCACATCTACTAAATTTTGCATAGTATTAATTACACAATCAGATCCGTATGCCGCAGAAGAATTAATTTTATTATAACGATTATTATTACAAGCAATCGGAACATATGTATCTCTTGGAACACTAAATATTGTTGCATTAAGATTTTTAGGATTAAAAGTAATTAACATTAAAGTATCACCATTAAAAGCGGCATTAGCATTTAAACCATCTTTTTCTGAATCAACTCCCATTAAAAGGATAGTAAAGGGTTCTGTTAACTTTTTATTCGTATTTGAAATAGTTTTTGATTTCATTTTTTCTGAGTAACTATATAAAACTTTCGTTTCACTAGCTATATTACTATAGGCTTCTTCATTTCCAAATAAAATAACATAATTACTAGAAACAAATATAGCATCAACTTGACCATTATATAAAGCATCCAACATTGCATAATAATCATCAAAATAAACTACTTCTTGTTTTAATTTTTCTTTATTTTTTAGAGTATTGGCTAATACATAGCCTTCAATATCATCATTATTATTAATCATTCCTAGTTTACTATCACTTTTTAATTCAGTATTTTTTAAAGCGATCAAATTAGTAGTATATAAAGTATAATCTTCTGATGAAAGCATATCTAATTTATTATATATTTTATTTATGATAATTGATGATCCTATCATACCTGTAATAAAAATAATACTAATAAAGGTCAATAATATAAATTTTTTATACTTTTTTACAATAAAGGTTGATAAACCAAATAAACCATAAAATAAAAACCATATAAATAATAAAACTAATAAAATTATTCGTAGGAGAGTTTCAATTCCCACTAATTGTAAAATAGCTTTTGCAAATAATATATATCCTATAATAAATAAGATAATAGTCAGTAAATAGAAACTTAAAGCAATTTTATTTGATTTTTTAATCTTTTTTAATAAAATTTTCATCGTCATATCCTTCCACTATTTTATAATTATATAATAGTTCGTTATATAATTACAATCCCCATTTACTTGACAAGTATGTAATTAACAGTTGATTTTACTTCTAATTATATTTTAGACTTGTCAAAAGATAATTTAAAATTAACTGTTTAACTTTAAAAAAATGTCGAAAAATGTTACAATTATCTTAAGTAAGAATAGGAGTAGTTTTTAAATGAAGAAAAAATATACATATTTAATTGTTTTTCTTATTACTTTATTTACATTTATACCTAATATTCGTGCCGCTTCACATTATGGAGTAGTATCAACTGATGTCTTAAGAGTTAGATCAGGTCCAGGGACTAATCACAGTCAAGTGGCTCAATTAACTATTGGTACTTCGAAAGATTTAGTAACTATTAATAAATTTAATGATGAAGGAGGATGTGGAGGAGAAGGCTGGTATCAGATTTATTATAGTGGTACTAAAATTGGTTATGTCTGCAGTCTTTATTTTAATGCTTATGAAAAAAATAATAATCCCGATCATACCAATCCTACCAATAATTGTGAGACTGATTTAGCTAATAAAGGTTTTCCATCAAGTTATTGGGGAAGTTTATGTTCGCTAAAACAAAAGCATCCTAATTGGAACTTCGAAAGTCTAAAAACAGGAGTAGATTTTAATGCTGCAGTTAGTGCTGAGAGTAGTTGTGGGAAAAATTTAATGAGTACTAGTAACTCTAATTATATAAATACCAATTGTTCTACCACTAATTATAATGGTTTTAAAACTATCAGTAGTGGGGTTGTAGCATATTTTTTAGATCCTCGTAATTTTTTTAATGATACTCATATTTTTATGTTTGAAAGTCAATATTTTAATAATAATATCAGTGATAATGGCTATACAAGTACTACAGCTAAAATCTATAATAATAATTTTTTAATTAATCAAATTCCTTCTTTACCTACATATATTTTAAATGCTGGAAAATCTACAGGAATGAGTCCCGTTGCTATTACAAGTCGTATGTATCAAGAACTCGGAAATGGCAAATTAACAAGCGGAACCTATAATGGTCAATTATACTCAGCTATAAGTGGTAATTACACTACTAGATATCCAGGAAAAGTAGCAAGTGATGGGCACAGCTTAGATCATTACTATAATTTTTATAATATTGCGGCATATGATAGTAGCAATGATATTACATATAGTGCTTTAAAATATGCTTATTCTAAAGGATGGGGTGGTACAGGAAATCAAGATATAGATCGCCAAACTGCAGTAAGTGGTGGAGCAGGTTGGATTAAAAATAGATATTTGGATGCTGGTCAACAAACGGCTTACTTACAAAAATTTAATGTTAATCCTAATATAAAAACTAGTTTATATACAAATCAATATATGACTAATGTCGAAGCCCCTAAAAGTGAAGCTTCAAGTATTTATAAAGCTTATAATAATTTAAATATGTTAGATTCTGCTTTTAATTTTTATATTCCAGTTTTTGAAAATTTGCCTAATAAAACCTCTTTACCTCAAAATGCCGATGATAAAAACTATAATGGTATCGGCACAGAGCCTAATAATCCCCCATCTAATAATGGTTCATCAACCCAAGCTCCTTCGGTTGAGACTATAATTACTGGAGCAGGACTTTCATTTAATGGCAATTATATAACAAAAATATCCCCTCAAACTGAGGTTGCTCATATTAAAAAAATCTTAGAGAATATGGGTGGAAAAGTTACTATTCAAAATAATAGTAATAAAACAGTTACTTCTGGAATAATTGGAACAGGATATAAAATAACTATAAATGGAAGTAACAGTAAAACATTTGAGGTTGTTATATATGGTGATACTAGTGGGGATGGCAAAATAAATTCTTTGGATTTGTTAAAAATTCAAAAACATATTTTAAAAAATTCTTTGTTAAATGGAGCAAACAAACAAGCAGCAGATGCTAGCAAAGATGGCAAAATAAATTCTTTGGATTTATTAAAAGTTCAAAAACACATTTTAGGAAATAGTAAGATAGTTCAATAGAAAGGAAATTTATGAAAAGCAAAAGAAAAATATTTTATACCATAATAATAGCTCTTTTATTAATCATTCCTCTTAAAGTAAATGCGGCTAGTTGTAATATTAAAGTTAGTGGCGGATCTAATGCTGTTGTAGGAAGTACAATTACTGTAAATGTCACCCTTAGTTCTTCAACACCGATGGGAAGTTGGGAATATCTACTAAATTATAATAGTAGTTATTTAAAATTAATTAGCGGGAGTACTTCTGTAGCAGATTATACTACTAGTTCAAGTGGAACGAGAAATAAAACTTATACTTTAAAATTTCAAGTATTAAAAAGTGGTAAAAGTAGTATAAACGTAGGGAGTTATTTAGTTTATGCTTTTGATGAAAGTCAAATGAGTGTTAATGTTAGTAACCATACTATTAATGCTTTAACTAAAGCGGAATTAGAAGCTACTTACAGTAAAGACAATAATTTAAAAAATTTAGAAGTCGAAGGATATCAATTATCTCCAGAATTTAATAAAGACACAACGAATTATACTGTCAAAGTTCCTTCTACAGTTAATTCTGTTAACATTATAGCGACTAAAAATGATGGTACTGCTACTGTTAGTGGGGATGGAGTAAAAGAAGTAGTAGAAGGAAGCAATAGTTTTGATATTGTTGTTAAAGCTCAAAATGGTTCCGAAAAAATATATAAGTTAAACATTGAAGTTGAAGACTTAAATCCAATTAATGTTTCTATTGGAAAAAGTAAGTATACAATTATAAAAAGAGCTGATATTTTAACTAAGCCATCCTCTTATGAAGAAACTACTATCACAATAAATGGTGTAGAAATACCAGCCTTTAAAAGTGAAACTACCAAATTTACTTTAGTAGGTTTAAAAGATGAAAATGGTAAAACTTTTTTGGCAATATATGATGAAAAAAAACAAAGCTATTCTTTATATAACGAATTTACCTCAAACAATATAATTCTTTATTTAACTAATTTCCCTGAACCATTTAAAAATTATACTAAAGGAAAGACTAAAATAAATAATGTTGATGTAGAAATATATAAATATAAAGATAATAATCGTTTTGTAATTGTTTATGGTATGAACGTGGAAACTGGTAAATATGATTACTATTCTTATGATACTAAAGAAAAAACTTTTCAAATCTATAATGATACAGAAATAAACGATTTAAAAAAAGAAATCAAAAAATATAGCTATATATGTATAGCTTTTGGAAGTGGATTATTATTTGCCTTTATTTTAATTATTTGTTTATTAAAGAAAAAGAAAAATAAAAAAGCGAAAAAAACTAATTAAGGTCTTTTTCGTTTTTTTAACAAATTTTGCATTTTCTTAATTTCTTTTTCTTCTAGAACCTTTTTTTTAATTTGATTAGCCGCTAATTCATCAATATGAATACTGGAATTTATACATTTAACTATTAGATGTTCTTTATTATGGCGAAGTGTTGAAATGTCTAAAACATCACCATCATCTAATATAATTTCAATATTATTATTTGTATTATTAATTATTTTCATTGAATTTCCCTTTCAATATTATCGAATAGGTGATCATCAAAAAAATCTCTCAATGAAATATCTAAACCTACACATATTCTAAAAATTGTTAACATTTTTGGATTTTTGGATTTACCATCTATTAAACTTTGCACGGTGCTCTGGGTAAGACAACATATGGCCGCAAGTTTATTAATAGATATATCTTTATCGTCACATATTTTTAAAATCTTTTGAGAAATAGCGCTAGATAAATTCATATTGACCACCTTACTGCTAAATTATATCAACTAAAATAGAAAAGTTATTAACGTTGCAATGTTAAAATTTTCTTTATATAATTGAAAAAAATTAAAATAAAACTAATCAAAGAATATAATATTTAGGCTTAATAACTTGTCGAAAAGAGTAAATGATAAAAAATAATTAAAATTTATTTTTGCAAATAGTAAATTTAATTTTAACGATACAAAATAAATCTTGATTTTTTTTAAGTCCTAATATATAATTAAGTTGCATTTACATGCACCCATAGCTCAATTGGATAGAGCGCTAGACTACGGATCTAGAGGTTAGGGGTTCGACTCCCTTTGGGTGCACCAGATTAAGATGAAACTCGAACTTTTCGAGAACAATAGAAAGCGACTTGTTAAAAAGTCGTTTTATTGTTATTATGAATATATTAAGGATTTATTAGGTACAAAATGGCCGTAATTTTTAACTAACAATAATGAAAGAAAAAAATTAGAAGATTTTATTAAATTAATTTGATAGTAAATGGTAATATATTTTAGGTATTAAATTATAAAAAAATAGATAAAGAAGTGATACTTATGTTGTATATAGATAATAAAAAAATTGAGATTAGTGACAAAAAATATTTGTTGGAACATATATAAAAAATGGAACTAAAGGTTATAATATCAATATCCAATTAACATTTATTAATATTGATAAAAGAAAAGGGTTATATAAATTTAGAAGCAGGATTTGAAAAAGACAGTAATATAAACATTTTTCTTAATAAGGAATATAGTGAAATTCCTTTTGAAAACGATGTATTTTTCGAAGTATATGATACAGAAAAATTTTTAGATACAGAGATTGAAAGTAATATAGTACTCAAATTAAAAGAAATACATGATAATAAAGTAGAAACTTTTTTTGAATTGAACGATGAATTAATTAAAATAAAATATGATGGATTTTTAAACTTAGAGTTTTAAAATGTCTAAATTAATGATATTATATTTGCAAGAAATAAGTTGATATTATCAATTTAGTAAAACATACCTATATATTGAGAAAATCAACATATATTAATTGGAGGAATTTATGGAATATATAAAAATGATGCGAAAGTATGTAGGTCATGCACCACTCATGGTATGTGCTTGTGGTTGTTTGATATTTAACGACAAAGGTCAAGTTTTGCTTCAGAAAAGATCAGATGATGGTTTATGGGGTAATCCAGGAGGATCTATGGATTTAGGAGAAACTATATATGAAACCATTATTAGAGAAATAAAAGAGGAAACAAATTTGCATATTGAAAAAGAAAATTTAAAAGTATTCAATATTTATTCAGGAGAAGAGCAACACCATATTTATCCTAATAAAGATGAAGTTTATTTTGTCAATATTATATTTGAAACTAACATTTACAATGGTGAAATAGCAAGTGATTCTGAAAGTTATGAATTGAAGTTTTTTGATCTTGATAAATTACCATCTAATATCACTAAACCATTTGAGTCAGTATCAAAAGATTTAAAAGAAAAGAATGCTAAACAGTAATATATAAGTTGTTGTACCTTTCTCTCAGGAGCTAGAAAGTATATATTTAAACTCTTGTGGTTCAGTTTATCTTAGCTTTACTTCGGGTATAATTTGAAGTGGAGCAGAGCTCTAAATGAAGTTTTGATGATTTTGAGACTTTTTATGTGTTTTGTGATAAATTAGTAGTTAAAGATAAATATAGATGTTTTGGAGGAATAGAAAATGATTAGAACACGTTGTCACAAAAATTGGCAATCAATCTATTTTAGTACTTATGCAATTTTGGAAAATATGGCATGATAACATTGGGGTCATTTCAGATAATGAAAACAATAAATTTTATATTCAAAAGTATTATACTCAAGTTTTATCTAAGTTAAATCTGAAGCAAGTTTATAGAGAACTAGATAATTCCATTTTATTATGTTATGAAGATAATACAGAGTTTTGTCATAGGCATATTGTTGCAGCATGGTTTGAAATTCTATTAGGTGTAACTATATCTGAACAAAAAAGCAAAGATTTAGGCATTGAAACTATTTATAGGCCTAGTTGGATTAAAGAATATTTAGAAAAAATAATGATAGAAAATAGAAATATGTAAGGTATTAAATCTTTAAGAACACTGTATTTATTTAAAAAAGGTGAAAAAGTTAAACAAAAAAAATTAGTGAAAACTATAAACAATAATAGGTGATTATTATGGTAGAAATTACAATTAGTGATGCTGAAAAACAATTACTAGAAAATTCTGGCTTAAAAAATGTAATATCAAATTGCCTTTTACTAAGTTATGGGAATATTAAAGATTTATTAAATATGAGTTTTAAAAAAAATTGGTAATGTTACAGTATTTATTGAAGAAAAAGTAAAAAAATTAGCAAATAAAAATATAAAACGCATTCGTATTTGGTATTCTTCATTAGATAATGAAGATGTATGTAATTATCATTTCTTAGTTTCTTATTTTAGTAAAAAAATATTGAAATATATGTATGTGATGTGGCAGATTCAAGCCATGATAATCTTAGTAGCTATTTAGAAAATGAAATACCTAATTTACTAACTAAAACAAAACTCCTTAGTTCTAAAGAAATTGAACAAATAGATGCTAAATGGCAAAATCTTATAAAAGAAAATAGTGATTTAAGAGTTATTAGAAAAAATTCTCTTCTTTCAGTTTCCTATAATTTTTTAGATTCTAAAATATTAGAAATATTAAAAAAATATGATGAAATAAAATATTGGACATTAGTGTCTGAATGTATATTAAAAAGACTTTGCGGATTTTGTGCTGACATTTTTTTTATAGCTCGCATTGATAATCTAATTAATCAAAATATTATTGAAATATGTAGAATAAAAAAAGAAAAAAATATGATAGGAGAAATTAGAGAACAAAAATATATAAGGATAAAAAAATAAACATTATATAATTAAAACTATAAATATTGTTAAATGTAAAATATTAAACAATAAAAATCTTCTAAAAAAAGTTCACAAATTAATAACTTTGTGATATATTATTACTAGATTTAAATTAATTTTAATTTAATATCAGTAATTTTTATAAAAATTATAAATATTTTTTATTATCGAGAAGTGGCTCAACTTGGTAGAGCACTTGGTTTGGGACCAAGGGGTTGCAGGTTCAAATCCTGTCTTCTCGACCATTTAAAAATTTAAAGTACCAAAGAGGTACTTTTTTATATGTCAAAAAAACATTTTAAAATACTTTAGAGCTTCTTTTTTTGTTAAATTTAAGTTATACTAATAACAGAATAGGAAGGATAATATGGTTACCAAAACTTTAAATAATGATATGTTAAATAAAATGGATGCTTATTTTCGGGCTTCAAATTATTTAAGTGCTGCGCAGTTATATTTAAAAAGTAATCCGTTATTACAAAAAAAATTAAAATTTTCTGACATTAAACCTAAATTAGTAGGACATTGGGGTACTGTACCTGGACAAAATTTTATATATGTTCATTTAAATAGAGTAATAAAAAAATATAATTTAAACATGATTTATGTTTGTGGCCCTGGACATGGAGGACAAGCAGTTGTTACAAATGCTTATCTAGAGGATACTTATACTGAGGTTTATCCTGAAATAACCGAAGATTTAGAAGGATTAACAAAACTTTGTCGCCAATTCAGCTTCCCAGGTGGTATAGGAAGTCACGCCACTCCAGAGACTCCAGGATCTATAAATGAGGGAGGAGAACTTGGCTATAGTTTGTCTCATGCTTTTGGCGCTGTACTAGATAATCCAAGCTTAATAGCAGCTTGTGTTATTGGAGATGGAGAAGCTGAGACTGGGCCTTTAGCAACTAGTTGGCACTCTAATAAATTTTTAAATCCCATTACCGATGGAGCAGTACTACCCATTCTTCATTTAAATGGCTATAAAATAGCTAATCCAACAATTTTATCACGAATAAGTGATATAGAATTAGATGCTTTTTTAAGAGGATGTGGTTGGGAACCTTTTTATGTAAGTAACGCTGATATAAAAAAAATGCACGAAGATATGGCTACCGTTTTAGATACTGTTATTGAAAAAATAAAAAATATTCAAAACAAAGCCCGTAAAAGTGGTAATGTAACAAGACCAATGTGGCCAATGATTGTCCTTCGTACTAAAAAAGGCTGGACTGGACCTGAAAAAATTGATGGTAAAAAAATAGAAGATAGTTTTCGGGCACACCAAATACCAATAGAAGTAACAAAAGAACATCCTGAAAGCTTAGAAAGGTTAGAAAAATGGTTAAAAAGTTACCATCCAGAAGAATTATTTAATAAAGATGGTAGTCTTAAAAAAGAATTAAAAGAATTAGCTCCTGTTAGCTATCAACGAATGTCTTCTAATCCAAACACTAATGGTGGCACATTACTTATACCTCTTAATCGCCCTGATTTTACAAAATATGGTGTAAAAATCAAAACTCCTGGATGTATTAATGCTCAAGATATGGAAGAATTAGGAAAATATATTAAAGATTTAATTACTTTAAATGCTGAAAAAAGAAATTTTCGTATTTTTGGTCCTGATGAAGCCTTATCTAATCGTCTTAACCATGTTTTTGAAGTAACTGATCGTGTATGGAATATTAAAACGTTGAATCAAGATGAATACTTATCAACAGATGGAAGAGTGATGGATTCTTATTTATCAGAACATGCTTGTGAAGGTTGGTTAGAAGGTTATTTATTAACAGGAAGACATGGTTTTCTTCACAGTTATGAAGCTTTTATTCGTGTAATTGATTCCATGATAAGTCAGCATGCAAAATGGTTAAAAATGGCTGGAGAAGTTTCATGGCGAAAGAGTATATCTTCTCTTAATTTAATTTTAACTAGTCATGTATGGCAACAAGATCATAATGGTTATACACACCAAGATCCAGGATTTTTAAATCATATTTTAACAAAGAAAGCCAACATCGTAAGAGTATATTTACCTCCAGATGCTAATACTTTAATTTCTTGTTTTGATCATATTATTAACACTAAAAATTATGTCAATGTAATAATTGCTAGCAAACATCCAAAACCACAATGGTTAACTATGGAAGAAGCTGAAAAACATTGTACTAAAGGAATAGGAATTTGGAGTTTTGCTAGTAATGATAACGGGGTAGAACCTAATTTAATTATTGCGACATGTGGTGATACTCCAACTCTTGAGGGTCTTGCGGCGGTAAGTATTTTAAGAGAATTTATTCCTGAAATAAAAATTCGTTTCGTAAATGTTGTTGATCTTATGAAACTTCAATCCGATTCTATTCATCCGCATGGCTTAAGTGATCGAGAATACGATATGATCTTTACTAAAGACAAACCTATAATATTTGCTTTTCATGGTTATGGTAATTTAATCCATGAGCTAACATACCGTCGTCACAATAAAAATCTTCATGTCAGAGGTTATAAAGAAGAAGGCACAATTACTACTCCGTTTGATATGAGAGTATTAAATGAAATTGATCGTTATCATTTAGTTTTATTAGCGTTAAAACATTTGCCTAAATATCGCAATAAAAGTGCTTATTGTGCTGAATATTGTAATAATATGTTAGTAACTCATCATAAATATATTAAAGAACATGGTATAGATATGCCTGAAATTTTAAATTGGACTTGGAAAAAAAGCCTTGAAAAATTGAAGCAACAAAAAAAATAGACTTTCACAGTGTGTGATATGTCTATTTTTTCTATTTTTATTGGACTTTTTTAGTATGAATTGCTTGAAGCCCTTTAATAGTTTCTATTAAATCAAATTCAACTTCATCATCTTTTTTTAAAGTTTTATATCCATCTTGAATGATTGAAGAATAATGGACAAAAATATCTTCTTTATCATTATATTTGATAAATCCATAGCCTTTTTCATCTTTAAACCATTTAACTCTACTACGCATAACCCTAACACCTCACTTTCACTAGTTTAAATATTAACATTAAAATAATTTGTCCCAAATAAAAAATAGGAATATTGTTAAATTTAGATGATAAAACGTTATTTTAAAATTATACTTTGCTATAATCCTTTAAGACTTCTTTTAAACTTTTTTTCTTTTCTCGAGATAAAAGGGTAATTTTGCAATTAATAAAATATATTATATTTTGAGTAAAATCAACTTTTTTTACATTTTTCAAATTAATAATACAACTTTGATGTGTTTTAAAGAAAAAAGAATTATCTCTAAATTCTTCAGAAAGTTTTGTAATACTTTTTTTTATTTTATAAGATGAATTTTTAGTTATAATAGTTGTATAATTATCATTTAAATTCTTTTCAAAATATAAAATATCATCATAACTTATTTGATAAAAGATATTATTAAAAATAAAACTAAAATTTTTTTGGACTTCATAAAAATTAGCCATTATTTTGTACTCCTCACACGTTAATTTGTCCCCAATTTTAATACTAACATAAATTTTAATAATATTTATTTTTTTATGTTTCGAATCCTTTATTTTTAGTTTTAATTAAATAAATTTAATAAATTTTTTTTAATTTACATTTTTTAAACATAAAAATTGCTTTCTTAGAAAAATAAATTTAAAATGAATTTAGGTGATAAAATGAAATGCAAGCGTTGTGGAAAAATTTTACCAAATGAAGAATACATTTGCCCTCATTGTGGACTATCAATTAAAAATAATTCTTCATCTCAAAATGCCTCCAATATAAATTTAAGACCAGGATTTATTAGTGAAAAATATGGAAATCAAAAACAACTATATCAACCAAGAGAAAATTCAGAACAAAAAAATTATATTTTTGTTTTAATTCTAATAGTATTATTAATAATTATTCTCATCAGTATAATAGTTTATTTTTTTTAAAATCGGGAAAAATAATTTTAGGTGAATAGCATGGAATTATTTTTTTTATGTTTAAAAATCTTTTTTGCTCGTATTTTAGATGTTTCAATTGGAACTATAAGAACAATGTTAATGGTTAAGGGGAAAACTGTTATTATGACTATCTTAGCTTTTATAGAAGTATTTATTTGGTTCATAATTGCTAGAGAAGCTTTAATAACAGATTTAAAAAGTATTTTAATTCCAATTTTTTATTCTTTAGGATATGCCACTGGAACATTTATTGGTTCTTTTATATCCAATACTTTTATTAAAGGTATAGTAGGTGTTCAAGTAGTTACTGAAAAAGAAAATAATCAATTATTAAAAAGTGTCAGAAAACATGGCTATTCTGTCTCTGTAATTAATTTACAAGACGATTTAAATGGTAATTCTAGAGACATGCTTTATTTTCAAATCAATAATCGAAATTTAAAAAAATTAATTTCATTAATAAAAAAATATGATCCAAAAGCATTTATCGTCGTCAATGACACAAAAACAGTACAAAATGGTTTTATAAAATAATGAAAAGTAATATGATTAAGAGAAAGGCAAAAGCTTAACTCTTTTTTTGTTTTTTATAAAAAATTTCCTATAAAAGGAAGACTTTGTATATTGACTTTTATAAAAATATAGGTATAATAATTCGCAGAAAAAGGAATATTTTGTCAAGAATTTAATATATTTTATGAAAGATGGTCGATTTATAGTGCGAAAAAAAAGAAATTTACTAAAAAATTCTAATAAAGGAATTAGTTTTGATAGATTAAAAAAAAATATAACTCGAATGGCTTTAATGGCCCTTGGAGGAATTCTTACTATAACAGGAATCAATTTAAACAATATGTTAAAAGAAAAGAATGATGAAAAAGTAGCACCTGTTAATTTAATTAGTGAGGGTAATATACCTGAACTTCCTAAGAAAATAATAGATATCAATAATTCTATTCAAGATATTATTGATAAAAAAACAATTGAAAAGGAATTAATTATAAATAAAGATTTATCATTAGATGAAGAAATTAATTTCTTTGATACAATAGATTTATCTAGTTATTATGGTCTTTCTTTAATTGATGCTTTAATAGAAAATAATTATCCTTCTTCTTATAAATTTAGAAAAGAATTAGCTGAATATTTTGGAATAGTGAATTATGAAGGAACAGCAGAACAAAACTTATATCTTTTAGAAATTTTAGGGGGGCATGTTTTAGTAAGAGAAAATGGACCAGTTAGGAAATTAACAAAAAATAACAACAATCATCTTAACAATAACAATAATAATTCTTCAAATTCCAGTTCTAACTCTTGGACTAATAATACTTCCAACTCAGTTCATAAACATGAATTTGGTATTTGGTTTGCTAAGGATGAAGATAAAGAACAAAGAGAATGTTCTTGTGGTCATATAGAGACAAGGGATCATAACTATAAAAAAATAAAAATAGATATAATTTCTAATAAAAATGGTACCCATAAAAAAGTCTTAACAGAAAAATGCTCTAATTGTGGTCTTATTAGAGAAAAAGTTTTAAATACTTCTAATTGCAATTACAGTGATTGGAAATATAATAAAGTAACGGGAAAAGAAGAAAGAAAATGTAATGGTTGTGATCATATTGAGATTAGAAAGCATAAACATCAATATAGTGAATGGCATTATTTTGATGATTTAAAAGAACAACGCATTTGTTTTTGTGGCCATGTTGAGACTCGTTCACATAAATATAAAGTTGAAAAGACTAGTTATGTTGCTAATGAGAATGGTACTCATAACAAAGTATTAGAAGAAATATGTGAAACATGTAACCATAAACGTATTAAAACAGTAAGTACTCTTAATTGCAATTATAGTGGATGGAAATATAATAAAGAAACTGGAAAAGAAGAAAGAGTATGTCGTGATTGTGGACACATTGAAATAAGAAATCATATTCATGAATTGAGTCCAAAAGAAATAGTTGAAAATGCTAAGGATGGAATTCACAATGAAATTCAAATCTGTAATAAATGTGGTGAAAAAATTACAAAAGAAGTTCCATGTACGAATGATGGAAAAATATATTATAGAAATAGAACTGATGGAAAAATTGAAGAATATAATATATGTCGTGAATGTAAGAAAGCCTTTAATATAAAAGTTCATGAACACAAATATAACGAGTGGCATGCTATAAGTGATTTTGAAGAACAAAGTAAATGTTCTTGTGGACATACCGAAACTCGAGAGCATAAATATGAAGTAAAAAATACTTATTATATTTATAATGGAGATGGTACTCATCGCCAAATGGCTGAAGAAGAATGTAGTACTTGTGGGCATAATATATCATCTAGAGTATTAAGTAATTCTAGTTGTAATTACAGCGCTTGGAAATATAATGAAGAAAAAGGTTTATTAGAGAGCGAATGTGAGGTATGTGGTCATAAAAAAACAATAAAACATGAACACAAATTTGGTGATTGGAAATATAACCCAGAAACTAAGAATGATGAAAGAATTTGTAATGACTCTGATTGTGGCTTAATACAAACTAGAAAACACAATCATCAATATAATGAGTGGCATTCTATTAATGATTTACAAGAGCAAAGAGAGTGTTCTTGTGGTCATAAACAAACTAGATTACATGAATATGAAATAAAAAATACTTATTATATTTATAATGGAGAAGGTACTCATCACCAAATAGCCGAAGAAGAATGTAAGAAATGTAATCATACTAGAACTAGAATATTAATGACTTCAAATTGTCACTTTAGTGAATGGAAATACAACGAAGAAAGTGGTTTATTAGAAAGGAAATGCGAAAGCTGTGGTCATAAAGAAGCAATAAAACATGAACACAATGTTACAAACTGGATATACAATGAAGAAACTAAAGAATTAGTAGGAACATGTAGCGATCCAAGATGTGGACATGAAGTAAGAGAAGCACATAACCATAAAGTAGATACATGGACATATGATGCCGAAACTAAAGAATTAGTAGGAACATGTAGCGATCCAAGATGTGGACATGAAGTGAGAGAAAGTCATGAACATACATATAGTAATTGGATTTATAATCCGGAAACTAAAAATGATGAAAGAATTTGTAATGTTTGTGGAACTATCGAGATAAGAGAACATGAACATGAAATAGATTTAGATTCTAAACATGTTACGTCTAATTCTAAAGAAGGAGTTCATAACATATCTTATAAATGTAAACATTGTGGAAAAACAATAAGTGAGGAAGTTCCTTGTACCTCTGATGGTAAAGTTTATTATGATAAGATTGAAGGCACTACTAAAGAATATAGTAAATGTAGTGAATGTAAAGAAAAATTTAATGAAAGAACCCATACTCATCAATTTGGTGATATAATTAATAAAGATGACATTAATGAATATAGAGAATGTACATGTGGCGAAATAAAAAATACAGCTCATAATTACGATGATGGTGTTACTCAAGAAAATGGCACAATAATATTTACTTGTAAAGATTGTGGTCATATAAAAACACAAACTCATACTCACAAATTTATAACCAAAACAGAATATCCTTTTGAAGAAGATTATAATGGAGTTTGTACAAGAACTGTTACAACATGTGAAAATTGTAATTATAAAGAGATAACTCCTCATGGACATACATGGACAGTTCTAGATTCAGGGGATGATTATCAAATCGTTAGTTGCGATGTATGCGGTTTTTATACAGTTGTTATGACAAATCCAATTAGTGCTGAGGAAAATATCCATCAACATGAAGAAGAGCATGTTTTAACGAGAAAATTACAAAAATAATTAGATGAAAGTGGTGAAAGTAATGAAAACGGGGAAAAAATGGTATAAATCAATTAGTAATTGGATAATAATTATAGCTTGTTTGATATTAATTCCAGTACTTATAATAAATTTAAGTATAATATTCCAAGCTAAAACCAATAAAGATAAAGTACCTAGCATATTTGGCTATAAACCATTTATGGTATTATCTGGCTCAATGGAAAATAAAATTCATAAAGGTGATTTAATTATTACGAAGATAGTTGATCCAGAAAGTGTTAAAGTAGATGATGTTATAGCTTTTAGAGATGCAGAAAATACTGTCACCACTCATCGAATTATTGATATGGTAGAAGAAGAAGGCGAAACTTACTTTATTACTAAGGGAGATAATAATGGAACTCAAGATCAAAATTTAGTAAGTCTTGATGATATCGAAGGAATTTATGTGGGAAGAATTCCTGGAATTGGTTCAATAATGAGTAGTTTATCAGAACCAACCTCTATTATTATTGTAATTTTAGGAGTTACGATTATATTTGTAATAGGTTTTTCAATATCCAATAAGAAACAAAGAGAAATTGAAAGAAAAGAATTCCTAGAATTTAAAAAAATGAAAGAAGAAATGCTAGAATCTAAAGCAAATAGGACCAAGAAAACGAAGTCTATAAAAGCTGAAGAAGACGATGACGAACTTCTAAAAGTTGAGGAAAAAATTAAACCTCAAATAAAAAAGAAGACAACTAGTACCAATACAGCTAAGAAAAAAACAACTACTTCCCCTAAGAGAAGTAGTACAACTAAAAAAAGTACAAGTTCTTCTAAAAAAACTAATAAGTCAACAAAGGCTTAGGTTAAATTTTGGTAAACTCTCTATTTTGTAGAGTTTATATAGAGGAGAGCTATTATACTCTCTGTGCATAGTACTATGCATATAAAAATTTGGTAACGAAGGAGGTGAAATATAGATGAAAAAGAAAGGTATGGCTTTAGGTGCATTATTAATGGCTGTTGCTATTACAGGTTATTCAGTAAGTGGAACATATGCAAAATATATTTCAAAAATTGATTTAACAGATGAAGCTAGAGTAGCAAAATGGGGATTATCAGATGAAGAAAAAACAATTGATTTATTTGCTGATTCTTATTCTGTAAATGGAAAAGGTGTTTATGTTAAATCATTAAATTGTAAAACTGTAGATGGTAATGAAGTTTGTGATAATGTTGTAGCTCCAGGAACAACTGGTTCTTATGATTTAAATATTTCAGGAACTATGGAAACTAGATATACTTTAAATATAGACTTAAAAAATGAAAATGATTTTGTAGTTTATTATAAAGTTGATGGTAATAACAAAGTAACTGAAATGAAAACAGCATCTGAATTAACAAATGAAGCTGGAGAATTAGTTACAACTGGATATACAGAATATCATCCATTAAGATACACTATTACAAAAGGTAATAATGAAGCATTAGCTATTCCAGTAAATAATGTAACTTTTGCTGATTTAAAGAAAGCTTTAAATACTTATAATAGTTCAAATAATTATGAACCAGGAGTGCTTAATAAAAATTATAAATTAACTTGGACTTGGGCTACTCAAAACAAAGATTTAGATGGCGATGAAATCGACAAATTAGATACATATGCTGGTCAACATTTATCTGAAGAAGGAGATACTGTTAAATTTAAAGTATCTGTAACTGCTACTCAAGTAGCTGAAGATTATGCTAAAGCTAATTAATCTTATGATTAAATGCAAAGTGAAGTTAATTCATTTAACTTCCAAATAAGCCTATGATATTCATAGGTTTATTTGGAGATTAAAATCCAAAAAGAAGGAGGGAATGGTATGAAAGATATCCAAAAAGAAAAAGAAGAAAAAAAGAAAAATAGGCTAGTCGTTTATATATTTATTCTTATTGTTATATTGCTTTCATTAATAACTAGTTGTAGTTGTACCTCTAAATTTTTTGGAAAAATCGGAGATTTATTTAAAAATGAAGGAACTTTTATTCTTAATAATGATGCAGGGGATCAAGAGATAATAAGAAATAAAAATTTAAAATTTGACAAAGACACTTTAGAAATATCTTTAAGTGATTATAAAACCAAGTTAAGTTATTCTTACGAAAACATAAATCCTGATGAATTAACTTGTACAACAAGCGATGCTAATATCGCAACCTGTTATGTAAAAAAAGGTTATGTTGTAATAAATCCTAAAGCTGTTGGTACTGTTACTATAACTCTTCAAACTAATGCAAATGGCAAAACGTATGAAGCAACAGCAACTGTTATTATTACTGAAGCTTTAAAAAAATTATCTTTAGCTAATAATTCAGGAACTATAAATTTACGCTACACTAATCAAAAAATAGTTCCATTTAACTTAATAGGAATCACCGGAAACGTTGAAGTAATATCAAGTGATAAATCAATAGCAACAGCAACTATAAAAAATGGCGTTATGAAAATAACCGCTAAAAAAACAGGTAAAGTAGAATTTACATTGTCTGTCATCTGTGATGGAAAAACCTATACAGCAACTTATAAATTAACTGTAATAAATTCTAAAACGGGGGAAAATACTGATAAAAATAAACCAAGTGATTCGAAAGGAACAAATAATTATTTAGCTAATCTTACTAGCAAAAAATATCCATTAAATGAAGAATTTAATAAAAATAATAATTATTATACTATTGATGTACCATATAACGAAAATAAAATTACTTTAATAGCTACTCCTGAAAATAGTAGTAGTAGTAAAATAACTTATAGTATAACCAATAGCCAATATCCTAATGGAAAAAAACTAGACAATTTAGATGATATACCTTTAGAATATGGAGATAACACCATAAAAATAACAGTTGTCTCTGAAAATGGAGAACCAAGAGAATATATAGTAGTTATTCATAAACCAATCAGAACAATAATTATTGATGGTGATAATCATAGTATGAACATTGAAGATGGTAAGTATACTATTGGATATCATATTTATGATGATAAAAATGAAGTTTTTGATTATGATATTAATAATATTGATTTAACAACAAACTTTCTAGGTCAAGTAACTTTAAATAAAGGATTTATTACTTTAAAACCTGATAATAGTATGCTTGATCAAAAAAATGCTAATTTAAATTTAACTATTAAAGATAATAAAGCATATGATAATACTAATATAAATGTCCAAATGGGATATTATATTGGCGGAAAGAATCAAGTAAAAGATTATAATATACCATATTTAAGTCCAGATGATAAATCTAAAACCATTATTATTGATACAAATATTTTTGCTGGAGAAAAAGATGGAGTCACAAGTGTTTTTGATCCAGATAAAAAAATATTAACTATTTGTTCTAAAACAAACATAACTACTTGTATTAATATAAAAGCTGAAGGCAATATCGATTCATTAGAATATAAGAGTGGTAGTGGTGAAAATTCTTTAGAAATTTTAGTTAACGGTAATATAGATAGTTCAGGAATAGGCAATGGCAAATTAATTGTTTCTGGTAATGCATATGACCATAATGTTCCAGATTCATTTGAAATTGATATTAAAATTAATCAAAAATTTAATGTTAACATTTCTGCTAATCCAGAATACTATAAAGATAAAGAAGTATTCTTTGCTGAAATCGAAAAAGATACTAATGGTAATATTACTAACTTAATAAAATTAACTGAGAAAGAAAATGATACGGTTAAATATCTTCAAGAATATCAAAAACAAATTACAGGTTCTGGAAATGATGTAATTGATTTAGCTAAATATCATGCTTTTATGGCATCTGACAATAGTTGTGAATATTATCCAGTTAAAGCCTTTAATACAAAAGAGGATGGTAGCGGAAAAGAATATTCTATTCAAGAAGTAATTTCTCTAGCTAATAAAAATTTAGTTAATAATTTAAAATTATATGCCATATATGATCTTAATAATCCTATATCTATAAAAGGAAGTATTGAAGAAGGACCATTAATTGAATACTTATCTTTTGAAGATGCCAAGAATATAACAGAATACTTATTTTATAATAAAGAATTTGCTAAATATTATGGGCAAAATGCTAATGACTCTTCTAAAAAAATAATTTACCCTGGAGTTTCAGGAGTTTATGATATGTATTATATCAATGATACTAATAATGAAAAAATAATTACAGGATTAACATTAGAAGAAATTGATACTATTTGTGTTAATGAAAAAGGAACTAAAGGCTGCTTAAGTATGGCTTATCAAGTATTATATAATGGTCAAAACTATTATGGTAATAATGATCGATATAGTATTTTAAATAAAGGGGTTAAAGGATCTAAAGAAATTATTGATCTTCCTAATATTAAATTAAATCCTCATGATCAAATAGGAATTCAATTAAAATGGAAATGGGTTGAAGAAGACGAAAAATATAACACTTCTGATAAATTAGATACTTTAATAGGAAATAAAGCTGCTGAAAAAGCACAAGATATGACAATTAATGATTTATACAAATTAAGAGTTGGTATAAGATTTACCACTAAAGAGACAACATGTAAGTAAAAGTTATAAAAGGGGATAAAAATGAAAGTAGTAAAGAAAGTATTAGTTATAATAATAAGCATCTTATTATTCATATTATTAGCATTTGGTTTATATAACTTCTTTTGTCTGAAAATATTAAAACAGGAATATGCTTCCATAAATGGTTACACGATATTAGAAGTTGTATCAGGTTCAATGGAACCGACCATAAAAATTGGAGATTTAATTATCATTGATACCAAAGAAAAGAATTATCAAGAAAATGATATTGTAACATTTCGGGATATTGAAGATTCTTTTGTTACTCATCGGATTATTTCTCTTAACGATCAAGAAATGGTAACCAAAGGAGATAATAATGATACGGTTGATGAAGCAACCAAAACAGATAAGATTATCGGAAAATATGCATTTAAAATAACAGGTATTGGAAAATTACTTTCATCTTTTAGAAGTCCCTTTGTTATGTTTATGATTTTAATAATTGGGCTTCTTGTTTGTTATTTAGTTAGTACCGATAAAGAAGGTAAACCAATTTTAACAGATGATGAAAAAGAATATAAAGAATTTTTAGAATATCAAAAAGAAAATTCAATATTAAAAGGTGAAGTAAAACCAGCTAAAATAATAAAACAATCAAAAATAAAAGAAAAAAATATATCTTCTAATAAAAAAACAAAGGGTGAAATAAAACCTACTAAAAAAATAACTCAAACAAAAAAAACAGTTACAAAAAAGAAAATTAGTTCCAGTAATTCTAAAAAAGGAGCTAATAATAAGAAAAATAGGTGAAGTTTATGAAAGGTTTATTGCAGAGTAAGAGATTTAGAACTAATTTATATAAATGGTTATTTATGTATGCAGGAGTAATGATGCTACTTATTACTGTAATAACCTATTCTAAATTTATTACAAGTATGAGTACTAAAGATACTGCTAGAACTACTAAATTTAATATTGATATTAATTATTTAAATTGTAATGATGATTGTGGAGAAAATTGTGATGAGAAAAATAGTTACATTACTTCCAATAATATTTGTAAAACCGAGAATTATCGTCCGACTAGTACAATTGAATATGCCTTTAATGTCAAAAAAGATGTTGAGGTAAAAACAATTTTAGCTTTAAATATTGATATAAATAATGATTTAAAAGTTTATAACTTAAAAATAGGTCAAAATAAATTTAAATTAAATTATGATGAAAATAACAAAATAACTGGCCTAACTTTAGGAACCAAAGAAAATGCTGTTACATATGCTGCTGTATATGATCAAAATTTAAAAAAAGATGTTGTTGCTCTTCCTAATGGAGAAAAATTGATTATAACTGATCCTCATTCCTTTACCATAAGTGAAACAATTAATCCTAATATTATTGAAACTACTAATTATATTGTTTACGTAAAATATAATGGTGATGATGTTAACTTAGATGATGATGAAAAATTTCGTGAACCATTTCTTTATAGCGATGCTATAAAAGTTGGTTATTCGGCTAAACAAACAATTAAATAAGAAAGGAGGGGATAATCTTGAAAAGAAAAAAAATAAAATCTAATAAAATGGTTTTAAAAGTTGCTTTATATATTATTCTCGTCTTAAGCTTTATTAATCTTAATGTCTATCCCGAATCTCATTCTAAATATATAACTAGTAAAAATGATGCTTTAATTTATAATACGAATTTATATCAATTAAATCAGGGGAGTGTTTTAGATATAAATTTAATTCATAAAGAAAATAGTTATATATCTGATCATAAAACGGCTTACTTAAAGTTTAGTTTCAATCATAGTAATGTCGTAACTGATGATACAAGAGATAGATATAATATTATTATTCCTGATAGTTGTTCTATTGTTAAAATAACAACTCAGGCTGAGAAAAAAAATAAAAAGAAGAAAAGAATAACTTATTATAATTATATCGAAAGAGAAGAAGATAAAAATAATACAGTAATTTTAAAATGTACTTTAAAAGATAGTGAAGGTAATTTAAATTCTGAAATTATAAATGAACAAGATGAGTTAAGAGTTCCTGTTACAATTGAAGAAGTTGTAGGAACAGGTACTAAAGAAGAAAAATTTACCTATATGAAAGGGACATATATCAAAGCTGATTATCATAAAGATTATCCAACTCCCCCAATAAAAGATGATAATGTTAATACTGAAGTCGAAATATTAAAATTACCTGCTGAAGTAATAATCGAAAATGAGAATCCTGTAGAAATTGTAAATTATGATTATTTTAAAGAATGGTTAGAAAATTACGCTAAACAAACTAATTATTATGATTTGATTACAGAATATGTTTCAAAAGGATATCCTAATAAAGAAAGTATCTTAAAAACAAATCCAGAATATCCTGGAATAATAATTAAAAGACATGAAACTGAAGATAATGAAATATTTTATGAATATCAAATAGATGAAAATTTAATCGGATATGCTAGAACTTATCAAGTTAAAGATAATTTTTCTAATAAAAATAAATTAAATTATATGTACTTCTCTAGTGAGAAAAAAGATAAATTAGAAGAAGCTTTAAAATTTTATTTAAAAAATTATGCTTATTCCCCACCTGAAGATAAAGAAAAATATGAAAGCGTTGTTAATTACATCGAAAATGAAGGTGGAATATCATCAATTATTTTATCTGATAATAAGATAAACGGTTTAACATATAATAAAAATCTTTCGCAAATTACTTTAATGGAAAGTATTTTAGATCACATTTATAATAAAGAACATAAAGAAGATAAAAAAATTAGAATTTCTTTTGACACAATCTTAAATATGCGAGATGTTTTTCGAAATAATATTGATATTGTCTTTGGGGGAACTAATGGTATCGTATCTCAAGAAGCTATAAAAGCGTTAAATTCCAATAGTGGAATAAGCTCATCTATATCATCTGCAGTAATTAAAAATAATACTAATCTTCCTACTGCTGCAAAAGCTTTCAATGATTACTTTACCATTTATGATTCAACTAATGAATATTATTTATTAATAAATGTTTATTCTGATGGTCAAAATTATAATTATGTGACAATTAATAAAATAGATTATGATTATGATAAAGAAAATAACCAATCAATGTTAGAATTTACAAATAATAGTGATAATACTTTAACTATTAAAATAAAATATAATGAAACAGGTAACTTAAATGAAAGTGGTAATATTATTACTGATGATGGTCAATTAGTAACTGATAACAATCTTTCAAACGTTGTTAAAGGTTTAAAAGAGTATTTTAAACAAGAACCTTTTAATCAAGAATTAAAATTTGTAACAGATTCAAAAATTGATAAAGTAATGACATATTCTATTACGAAAACAATTTTAAACCCGGGAAATTAAAATAGTTTCTAATTATAGAATTAAAGTTTAATTATTTTTTAAAATTTTTTCTTTTATTTTTTTAAGACATATGTTAAAATACATATAACAGATTTAAGTGGGCAAAAACTCCCACTTTTATTATTGAGGTGAAACATGGAAAATATTTTAGAAACTATCAAAAGTAATGTTGAAGATGAATTAAAAAAAGAAGAAATTATTGTGGATAGTATTACTTTTGAAACGGATGGTAAATATAACTTTTTACGAATTGTACTTGATAAAATAAATGGAATTGATTTAGATACAATTGTTGAAGCAACCAATATTATAAATCCAATTTTAGATAAATTAGATTTAATAGAAGAAGAATATATATTAGATGTTTTAAGTAAAGAAAGAGGTAATAATAATGAATTCTAAGGAATTTTTAAAAGCATTAGACCATATTGTTGAAGAAAAAAATATTAGTCGTGATGTCGTTTTGGATGCTATGGAACTTGCTCTAGCAACAGCTTATAAAAAAAATTTTGATAGTAAAACAAATGTTAAAGTAGATATCAATCGAGAAACAGGAGAAATAAAAGTAATATCTTATTTAGTTGTTGTTGATGATTATGATGAAGGAACAGAAAGCGTTGATGAAGAAGGTAACATTACAAGAATCCCTCCTGAAATAAATGAAGATGCGCAGATCCTTCTTGAAGATGCTAGAGAAATTGTTTCTGATATAAATGTAGGTGAAACAATTGAACGTGAAGTAACTCCTAAAGATTTTGGACGTGTGGCAACTTCTACAGCAAAACAAGTAATTAATCAAAAAATACGTGAAGCTGAAAGAAATAGCATAATGGAAGAATTTCAAGATAAAGAAGGGGAAATGTTAGTAGGGCTTTTAGCTATGGAAGATGCTAAAAATTATTATATAGATTTAGGAAGAACAAGAGGAATTCTTCCTAAGGGTGAAATGATACCTAACGAAGTTGTTAAAATGGGAACAAGTATCAAAGTTTATGTTACCAAAGTAGAAGAAACTACTAAAGGGCCCCTTATTTTACTTTCACGTAAACATTACGGTTTTGTTAGACGCTTATTTGAAACTGAAATACCTGAGTTAGTTGATGGCAGTATCATGCTTTATTCTTGTGTTCGTGAAGCGGGTATTCGTAGCAAAGTTGCCGTTTATTCGACCAATGATAAAATAGATCCGATTGGGGCGTGTATTGGAGAAAGAGGAAGTAGAATTGCTAATATCTTAAAAGAATTAAATGGTGAACGGGTAGATTTAGTTTTATATAGTGAAGATTCTGCTGAATTTATTAAAAATGCTTTAAGTCCGGCTAAAGATGTGATTGTAAATATTCTTGATCCAATTAAAAAGGAAGCCCTAGCTATTGTCAATGATGATAATTTAAGTTTAGCTATTGGTAAAAAAGGTAGTAATGTAAAACTTGCTAGTCGTTTAACTAAATATAAAATTGAAGTAAAAACCTTGTCTCAAATTAATGAGGAAGGAAATAAAAGTGAATAAAAAAGGAGTATTTAAATGAAACAAAAAAAAATTCCTTTAAGAATGTGTGTTATAACTCGTGAAAGATGCGAAAAAAAAGAACTTTTAAGAATTGTTAGAACTCCTGATAAAGAAGTATTAATTGATGAAGGAGGAAAACAAAATGGCAAAGGTGCTTATTTAAAAAAAGATATTGAAGTTATAAATAAAGCGCGTCAGAATAAAATATTAGATAAAGTATTAGAAATTGAAGTGCCTGAAAATATATATGATGAAATGATCAAAAAAATCTAAGAAAAGGATGGTGGATAAAAATGATGAGTGTTAGTGAATATGCTAAAAGTGTTGATTTAAGTGTTGCCGAAATTTTAAAAAAAGCCAATGAATTAGGAATTGAAATAAAAAATTCTAGTGATGAATTAAGTGAAGATGATGTTATAATATTAGATAATGCCCTTAGTTTAATAAGTACCGATACTGAAACAACTATTGAAGATACTGAAGATATTGATGAAATAGTGGAAAGTATTATGGAAAATAGTAGTATTGCAGCTATTAATGATACCGAAAAAAAACAAAAATTAAAAAAGAAAAGTCAAATTAATAATAAAGAAGAATATTTAAATAAAAGAAAAGAAATGTATAAACATAAAGAAAAATTAATGAAAAATAGTATTGGTGAAAATATTGTTCTTTATAAAGAAGGAATGAGCGTTAAAGAATTAGCTGAAGAATTAGAAATAAATCCTAATGAAATAATTAGTAAACTAATTGCTTTAGGAGTAATGATTAATATGAATCAACCAATTGATTTTGATAGTGCTTCTTTAATTGCAACAGACTATGATAAAACTTTAAAAAAAGAAGAAACACAAGATTTAGCTAATTTTGAAGAATTTGAAATTACTGATAGTGAAAGTGATTTAGTATCTCGTCCTCCTGTAGTGACTATTATGGGGCATGTTGATCATGGTAAAACTAGTTTACTTGATTATATTAGGAATTCAAAAGTAACCGAAACTGAATTTGGCGGAATAACTCAACATATTGGTGCTTATCAAGTTACACATAATGACAAAAAAATAACTTTTATTGATACTCCAGGTCATGCTGCTTTTACTGAAATGAGAGCTCGTGGTGCTAGTGTTACAGATATTGTTATTATTATAGTTGCCGCTGATGATGGAGTTATGCCTCAAACTAAAGAAGCTATTGATCATGCTAAAGCTGCTAATGTTCCTATAATAGTAGCGGTTAATAAGATTGATAAACCAGAAGCTAATAAAGAACGTATTAGACAAGAAATGAGTGAAGCTGGTATTACCCCAGAAGAATGGGGAGGAGAATATCCTTTTGTTGATATTTCAGCAATTACTGGCGAAGGTATTGATTTACTTCTTGAAACAATTCAAACTATTAGTGAAGTAAATGAATTTAAAGCCAATCCTAATCGTTATGCTGTAGGATCAGTTATTGAAAGTAGAATGGATAAAAATATTGGTGGAATTGCTTCTTTATTAATTCAAAATGGTACTCTTCGTTTAGGCGACCCAATTGTTGTTGGAACTTGTAGTGGTAAAGTACGTACTATGAAAAACGATTTAGGTATCTCTATTGTCGAGTCGGGACCTTCAACTCCTGTAGAAATTACAGGATTATCTGCTAATCCTAGTGCGGGAGATAAATTTATGGCTTTTGAAACAGAAAGTGAAGCCAAAAATATCGCCGCAAAACGTGCCATTGCGTCTCGTGAACAAAAAATGCAACAAACAAACCTTACATTAGAAGATTTGTTTGATAAAATTAATGCTGGTCAAAAAGAAATAAATGTTGTCTTAAAAGCTGATGTTAGAGGATCTGAAGAAGCAGTTAAAAATGCTTTAGAAAAAATTGATGTCGAATCGGTAAAAATAAAAGTAATTCGTAGTGGTATTGGAACAATTACCGAAAGTGATGTTGTTTTAGCTAATGCAAGTAATGCCATTATTATTGGATTTAATGTCAGTCCTTCTTCAATAACTAAAGAAGTAGCTAAAGAGTATAATGTAGATATTCGTCTTTATACCATCATTTATAAAGTTGTTGAAGAAATGGAACTAGCCATGAAAGGAATGCTCGATCCTGAGTATGAAGAGCATGATTTAGGAGAGGCAACTATTCGTAAAATTTTCAAATTTTCCAAAGTGGGAAATATAGCGGGATCTTATGTTAATGAAGGAGTAATCAAAAATAATTCTTTAGCTCGCTTGATTCGCGATGGTATTGTTATTTATGAAGGAAAAATAGCCAGTATTCAAAGAGAAAAGGATGTTGTAAAAGAAGTAAAAAAAGGCTTTGAATGTGGAATAACTTTGGAAAATTTTATTGATATTAAAGAAGGCGATATTATTAAGTCTTATGAAATGGTTGAGGTAAAACGTTAAATGAATAATATAAAACAAAAACGAGTTGCCTCAGAAATGACTCGCGTAATTAGTGAAATTTTACTAGAAGAAGCGCGAGATGAACTTTTAAAAACAGTATCTATTACAGGTTGTGATGTTGCTCCTGATTTATCGTTTGCTAAAGTTTATTTTACTAGTTTATCCACAATGTCTCATCAAAATCTAGAAAAAGAGATGGAAGAAGCTTCTTCATTTATTCGTTTAGAACTAGCCGAAAAAATGAATTTACGAAATACTCCAAAGTTAAAGTTTATATATGATGAATCAATTGCCTATGGTAATAAAATAGAGCGTATTTTAAAAGAGATTCATGAAGACTAAAATATAATTATGAACGGAATTATAATTATAAATAAACCAACCTCTTATACTAGTCGTGATATTATAAATATTCTTAATAAAAAATTTAATACTAAAAAAATAGGTCATACAGGTACATTGGATCCATTAGCTACAGGTGTTTTAGTTATATGTATTGGAAAATATACAAAATTAGTTGAGAAAATAACTGCTTATCAAAAAGAGTATATTGCTACCATAAAGCTAGGTATTAAAACTGATACTTTAGATACAACTGGAAAAATATTAGAAAAAGATGATAATATCAATGTTGATAATCAAGTACTTATTAACACTCTAAATTCATTTTTAGGAGAAAGTATGCAAGAAGTGCCAATCTATTCAGCTGTAAAAATAAATGGGAAAAAATTATATGAATATGCTAGAAATAAAAAAAATATTAAACTTCCCAAGAGAAAAATAAAAATAAAGGAAATAGAATTAATAAGTAACATTAATGGTGAGATAACTTTTCGTACTCTTGTCTCTAAGGGAACTTATATTCGTAGTTTAATAAGAGATATTTGTAATTCTTTAAATGTATTAGGATCGATGTCTAGTTTAATTCGAACTAAACAAGGTTCCTTTGATATAAATAATTCTTATTCATTAGAAGATATTAATAATAATAATTACGAATTATTAACTGTAAAACAAATATTTAATTATCCCATTCACAATTTAAATGAATATGAGTATCAAAAAGTAAAAAATGGTAATCCTTTAGCCTTAAATTTTCAAAATGAATATTTAATTTTAGATTATCAAGAAAAAACAATTGCTATTTATCATTTAGAAAATAATATATATAAATCATATTTTATGTTATAAATTATCTTGTTAAAACAAGATTTTTTAATTGTAAGGTACTTGACAATTTTTTTTATTAGGCATATTATGTTTTTGGCGGCTAAAAGTCATGAGGTGAGTCATGAAAGAATATAAATTATTGTATCAAATAAAAACATTAGAAAAACTAATTGGTAGAATGTTTATTTATAATGATATGAGTGATAGTTTAATTCATTTAACACCAACTCAAATGCAAATTATTGAATATATACTTCTTAATCAAAAAGAAAATATTTATCAAAAAGATTTAGAAAGTATTTTAAATTTACGTCGAGCAACGGTCTCAGGTGTTTTACAAACAATGGAAAAAAATCAATTAATATCTCGTATAATTGATCCCAATGATTCGAGAATAAAAAGAATAATTTTAAATCCTGCATCACAAAAAATTTTTAATAATCATGAAAAAATTATAGAAGAAATTGAAAAAATTATTATAAAAGATATTTCAGAAACAGAATTATCTCAGTTTTTAATAATTATTCAAAAAATGCAAAATAATTTAAAATTAGTTGCCAAAAAAGAAAGGAATTAAAAAATGTTAAAATTAATTAAAAATTTTACTAAAAAAGAGTGGAGTTTAGTTCTTGTTAGTTTAATTTTAATAATTTCTCAAGTATGGCTTGATTTAAAAATGCCTGATTATATGTCAGAAATAACTAAACTAGTGCAAAGCGAAGGCAGTAAAATGAGTGATATCTTACTAAATGGTGGATATATGTTACTTTGTGCTTTCGGTAGTTTAATATCAGCAATTTTTGTGGGTTATTTAATTTCTCATTTATCTAGTTCATTTTCCATGAAATTAAGAAAAAAGTTGTTTTCTAAAGTTGAAGATTTATCAACCCATGAGGTTAAACAATTTAAAACTGATAGTTTGATTACAAGAACAACTAATGATATTACCCAAGTAGAAATGTTAATTGGAATGGGACTTCAATTGCTAATCAAAGCTCCTATCACTGCTATTTGGGCTATTACTAAAATTCTTCACAAATCATGGCAATGGAGTGCTGTAACAGCAGTTGCTGTAGTAATATTATTAAGTGTTATAGGATGTTTAATGCTAATAGTTATGCCTAAATTTAAAATTGTTCAGAAATTAATTGATAATATTAATGGTGTAATTAGAGAAAATTTAACAGGTATTCGTGTTGTTAGAGCCTTTAATGCTGAAAAATATCAAGAAAATAAATTTGAAGTTGTGAATAACAAATTAACTAATCAACAATTATTTAATCAACGTGCTTTTGGGGTTTTATCTCCCATTATGTATTTAGTAATGAACTCTTTAACTTTAGTTATTTATTTCATTGGTGCCTTTTTAATAAAAGATGCTTTAATGGTTAATAAAATTGCTTTGTTTGGTGATATGGTTGTATTTTCTTCTTATGCAATGCAAGTCATTATGGCTTTTTTAATGTTAGCAATGATATTTATGATGATTCCAAGAAGTCAAGTATCAGCGAAAAGAATTAATGAAGTTCTGGAAACTGAGATAACCGTTAAAGAGGGAACTTTTGCGGGAGAAACAGAAGAAAAGGGAACGGTTGAGTTTAAAAATGTTTCCTTCAAATATCCTGATGCCGAAGAGTATTTACTTAAAAATATTTCATTTAAAGCTAATCAAGGAGAAACTGTCGCTTTTATAGGTTCAACCGGAAGTGGTAAATCAACTTTAATAAATTTAGTACCAAGGTTTTATGACGTAACAGAAGGGGAAGTTTTAATTGATGGTATAAATGTTAAAGAATATAAACAAGAATATCTTTATAATAAATTAGGATACGTTCCTCAAAAAGCTGTTATATTTGATGGTTCAGTTTCATTTAATGTTGGTTATGGGAACTCTTGTAAAGAAATAACAGAAGACACAATTAAAAAAGCTATTAATATTGCTCAAGGAACAGAATTTGTTGAAAAAATGGATGCACAGTATGAAACTCATTTAGCAAGTGGTGGAACAAATATTTCTGGAGGACAAAAACAAAGAATTTCTATTGCTCGAGCTATAGCAAGAGATCCAGAAATTTATATTTTTGATGATTCTTTCTCTGCTTTAGATTATAAAACTGATGCAGTATTAAGAAAAGAGTTAAAAAAATATACCAAAAATGCAACAAGTTTAATTGTAGCTCAAAGAATTGGGACAATTATGAATGCGGATAAAATATTAGTTCTCGATAATGGTAAATGTGTTGGAATAGGAACTCATAAAGAACTTTTAAAAAACTGTAAAATATATCAACAAATTGCTTTATCCCAAGTGTCAAAGGAGGAATTAGAAAATGGCAGCAAATAGACCTAGAAAACATGGTCCAAACTCTCAAATGGCTAGCGAAAAAGCCAAAGATTTTGGTAAAGCTATAAAAAGACTAATTGAAGAATTAAAAAGCTTTCATAAATTAATTGCACTTGCTCTAGTACTTGCCGCAGCAGGATCGATATTATCTATTTTTACTCCTAACATTTTATCTGATATGACAGATAAAATATCAGAAGGATTAGTAATTAATTCGAAAAATTTAAATACCTTAACTACTGAGATAGCTAATCAATTATCTGAAGAAAAACTAGCTTCAATAATACCAGAAATTATCGATTTAAATTTATCTGAAAAAAATATTGAAAATACATTGTTATCTAAAGATTTATCAAATGAAGAAAAAGAAGAATTTAGAATATTTTTAAATAACATTAAAAGTTTTTCTGACCAAAATAATATAATAGAAAGCTTTTCTAAACTTTCTCCTAATATTTTAGCTGAAATTTTAACTGAAAGTACTTATAATAATAGTTTAATAAGTGTTGAAGATAAATTAGTCTTATTAAATATAAATTCTAGTAAAAATAACCATTTACCATTATCTGTTTTAACCGCTATTTTAAAAGAAATAAAAATATACAATACTTCAATATCTAGTCAAGATCAAGCAATTTTTATAACTGAAATATCTAATATTAACAAAGATGATCTGAATGATTTATATAAAAGGGTAGATAATATGCCAGAATCTATAAAAATTATTATAAAACCTTTTATGGACATTGAAAAAATTAAAAGTATTGCTTTAATATTTATTTCAATGCTTTTATTAAGTGCTTTATTTACTTATATTGAATCTATTTCCATGACAATTGTTTCAAATAAATTTGCTAAAAATTTACGTAGTAGAATATCTAAAAAAATTAATAAATTGCCATTATCATATTTTGATCGTAATCAAACAGGAGATATTTTATCTCGTGTTACAAATGATATAGATACTATATCTCAATCAATGAATCAATCATTATCTACTTTAGTTAGTGCCATTACTTTGTTTATTGGGACTATTATTATGATGTTTATTACTAATGCTTTAATGGCTATTACAGCAATTATTTCAAGTTTATTAGGATTTATCTTTATGTTTATGGTTCTTGGTAAATCACAAAAATATTTTAGTGCTAAACAAGAAGAATTAGGCGCTTTAAATGGTCATATTGAAGAGATTTATTCGGGATTAAATGTTGTTAAAGCTTATAATGGTAAGATAGATGCTAATAAAAGATTTGATGAATTAAATCAAAAAATGTATACCGCTAATTGGAAAAGTAGTTTTTTATCAGGATTAATGATGCCCATGATGACTTTTATTGGAAACTTTGGGTATGTCGCTGTATGTATTGTTGGAGCTTTATTAACATTAAATGGAAAAATTAGTTTTGGTGTAATTGTAGCTTTTATTTCCTATGTTCGACTATTTACTTCTCCTTTGGCCCAAATTGCTCAAGCCATGACTAGTTTACAATCAATAGCAGCTTCTAGTGAAAGAGTTTTTGAAATTTTTGATGAAAAAGAAATGACTAATCAAGACCATATTAAGACTTATTTAGTTAAGAATGAGGTTAAAGGAAATATTGAATTTAAAAATGTTATTTTTAAATATGAAGGTAATGATAAACCAACTATTAATAATTTCAGCGCTAAAGCTTCAGCTGGGCAAAAAATTGCTATAGTAGGGCCAACAGGGGCTGGAAAAACCACGATGGTTAATTTGCTAATGAAATTTTATGATATAAATTCTGGCAATATTTTAATTGATGGTGTTTCTACGAAAGATTTGACTAGAGAAAATATTCATGAATTATTTACAATGGTTTTACAAGATACTTGGGTATTTAACGGAACAGTTAAAGAAAATATTGCGTATAATCGTGAGAATGTTAGTGATGAAAGAATTAAAGAAGTATGTCAAACTGTAGGGCTTGATCATTTTATCAAAACTTTGCCTCATGGATATGATTCTGTTCTTTCAGATAATGATTCGGTTTCATCTGGGCAAAGACAGTTATTAACTATTGCTCGAGGCATGATCGAAGATGCGCCATTTCTTATTCTTGATGAAGCAACCAGTAATGTTGATACTAGAACTGAAGAATTAGTTCAAAAAGCAATGGACAAATTAACTCATGATCGAACTTCTTTCATAATAGCCCATCGCTTATCGACAATAAAAAATGCTGATTTAATATTAGTTATGAAAGATGGAAATATAATTGAAACTGGAAATCATGATGAATTAATGAAACAAAAAGGCTTTTATGCTGATTTATATAATTCTCAATTTGAATTATAAAATGTAAATTTAAATTAAAGTTCTTGTCAATAAGATCTTTTTTTATACGATGACGTAGAAAGTAGTAAAGTTTA
>CAOLUI010000001.1:39751-72903 GCA_948479395.1 uncultured Bacilli bacterium
AAAAATTTTTATTCGTTCCAAAATTAAAAAAAACGTTAATTAATTTTAACATTTTTAAGTTTTATTTATCATTAAATTTTGATTAACTCCTGATCCTGTATTAGGATATTTATTAGAATATAATTGATCAATAATATAACAAATCGATAAAATTATACATAAAAATATTTTAATTTTTTTATCAATTTTTAATAAAATGCTATCTAAAAGAGGAGCTAAAAAATAGATAAAAGTACATCCTCCGACTCCAAATGTAATCAATCCTTCTAAACAAATTCTTCCATGAATATTTAAAAAATAGCCATCATAATCCCACCAACGTGCATTTTTAAAAGTTTCTAAATACCATCCTGTGCCATATTCAACTAAACCACAAATAATCATGGCTAAAACAAAAGTGACTAAAGGTTTATTTCGTACCTTTTTTAAAAGAATAAGAAGTATTATTGCTCCCCAGCCATATATAGGAAGCCAAGGACCATGTAAAGCTCCACGATTGACGAATTCTCCAAAACGAAAAAGATGAAATAATGTTTCCCATATCCATCCAATTATGGAAGAAGCAAAAAGCATTATTATAAGAGAATAAATACTATAATTTTTATTATAGTCAGTATTAATCCAGGATTTTTTTTGATGTTCAGGATACAAATATTTATCTTTAGGGTAAACAACAGCTTCTTGATTTAAATACTTATCACATAATAAATTACTATTTAATATCTTTTTTTCATGAGCTTCATTTTTTAACTTCATATAAAATCTTGCTAAAACACATTTTTTATATGGTGCTATAAAAACAATATTTAATAAATTAAAACAAAATAAATCAATTATATTCCATAAAACAAAAGATAAATCTAATTTAAATAATTCTAATTTATGCTTTCTCATCATATCTTCTGATAACTTTAATGCCTCTTTAGAGTTTATTCCTGGATTTTCCGCTAAAATATAAGGCACTAAATAATAAGCATAATGTTTAATAATTCCTCCCACAATAGTTAGCCACCAAAACCACTCTAAAAGAGTTTTAATCATCATGGTAAAAGCTAAATTTTTTGTTTTTTTTATTTTAAAAGGTAACAATATTCTTTTAAAATTAGTTTTAGGATGATTTTGATTTTCTAAAAAAAACCTTGCTTCACCAACTATTAAAATATTTCTTATAAAAATTAGATAAAATAGTGTTAAAAAAGCTCCAAGTAAAATGATCAAACTAGCCCATAATCGTTCATGAAAAATTAACTGATTAAAAGAATTTAATAGACCAAATATAAAACTACCAGAAGAGGTAATATTATTAAAGATATTTGCTAAAATTCCTTTAGTTGGTTTATAGGTTAAAAAATTAAAATTAATGTTTGTAACAGATTCAATAGTTTCTTTTGTAATATCATAATTAATAGTGTTAATGAGCGTTTGATTATACTTAATTCCATGGAAACTAATATTTATACTTCCAACCATAATACTCATAAAAAAAATAACAGCAACTATTCGCCAATAATTCCTTTTTAATTCTTTTTTACTTTCTTTTTTTAAATCTTTAATTTTCATAAAAACAACCTCTAATAAGCTTTTAATTATCTTCATACTATACTTTTTTATTTTTTTTGTCAAATAAATGATATTATATTATAAGGTGACTATTATGACTAAATTAATATATCAACAACTTTTAAATAATTTTGAACTTTTAGATAAATCTGAAAAGGAAGCTATAATTCTTTATCAATCAAAATTATTCTATTTTATTAATGAAATAAGTCGTATTGATAATTATCAATCTTTGACAGCTGAGGAGATATTTAAGAATTTATCAGATCCAGAAACCTTTTTTAAAAGTTTTAAAGAATATAAAAATATTATAGACGATATTAAAAATCTATTTTTTAAAATAAGTATCTTTAAAAATGTTTCTTTTGAAAATATTTATCTTTTTATAAATTCTATTTTAGATTTAATTGAAAAATTAAAATCTATTCAAAATAAAATTATTTTAGAAAATGATATTACTGTATATCGTGGTATAAATACCAATAATTATAATAATTTAATTAAAGGAGAATTTTTATCAACTAGCCTTGATTTAGATACTGCTTTACAATTTATTGAAGGAGATAAGAAATCTATTTTATTTAAATTAAATTTAAAAGCTCCTTTAAGTATTTTAACTTCTCCTTATAGAATAGGGCTTTTTTATGAAAAAGATATTTCACCGCTTGAAGCTACTTTAAAAAATATTTCTCCCACAGTTATGAAAATAATAAATTGTGGTATAAATTCTCAACAAGAAATAATTCTTTTTCAAGAAGAAATTGCTTATGAAGTAGTTTCTAAAAAAGAAATTGATAATATAATTATAATAGAAGCTAATATTTATAATAAAATAAAAGAACATAAAAAGTATGCTTAAAATGGGGGATTAATTTGGATAATATCATTTCTTATTTAAAATGGCGAGGTGATTTACTATTTGATGAATCACCATTTAATGAGGTTGATAATCTAATACTTTGCGCTTTTACCTATATAAAATTAAAAGGAGTTTTAAAAGAAAATGAAAAAATTTCATTAAAAGATTTATACTCTGAGTATACTTTTAATAATGATATTTTTTTAAAAAATCAAAAGGATTTATTTAGATTATTAAGTAAAAGTAAAAGATTTCAAAATATTATAATAACCAAATTTATTAATGAAATTTCTGAAAAAGAAGAAAAACAATTTTGTGCCTTAACATTTATATTACCTAATAATCAATTATTTATTGGATTTGGCGGAACAGATGATACTTTAGTGGGTTGGAAAGAAGATTTTAATATGAGTTATCAAAAATCTACTCCTTCTCATATTAGAGCTGTTGAATACTTAGAAGAAATATTAAACCATACTAACAAAAACGTTATTATTGGTGGCCATTCTAAAGGGGGAAATCTTGCCATGTATGCTTCTTTATTTTGTAATGTTAAATTACAAAATAAAATTTTAAAAGTTTATAATAATGATGGACCTGGTTTAAATATTAAAAAATTATCTTCTAAAAACACTTTTAATGTTCAAGATAAAATTATAACTTTTATTCCTAAATCAAGTATTATTGGCAATTTTTTTTCTAACGATTCTAAAATAATTGTAGTTAAAAGTTCTTCCTTTGGTTTAATGCAACATGACTTATATTCTTGGGTAGTAGATAAAGATAAGTTTTTATATGCTCAAAAAATGGATTCTAAAACTAAAGAAATAGCTAATTATTTAAATAAAACTATAGACAATATCCCTGATAGCCAAAAAGAAAAAATAATAAAATTTATTTATGATTTTATTAATTCTTTAAATATTCCTAATTTAGAAAATATTTCTAAAAATTTAGTTAATAAATCTTTAATTAACAAATACAACCTAGATATAAATGATCTTAAATTACTTAAAGATATAATTCCTTTAATCATTAAAATATGGAAAAATTTTTATTGAAAAGTCTTTTAAAATCTTTTATAATATATTAAACGTTGAAAAAAGAGTAGTAATAAAAAAATCTTTTTTAGAGAATTCATGGTTGGTGAAAATGAATAAAGATATTTTATGAACTTGCTTTTGGAGTTTTATGGGTTATCTCCAATAGAAGATAATATAAGCTAGTAATTAACTAGAAATTAAGGTGGTACCACGGCATTTTCGTCCTTATGATGATATGTTGTGTTTTTTATTTAGAAGGAGAATTTTATGAAATTAAATAGTCCCTTATTTGTTCTTTTATTTTTTAGTGTTTTGTTTATTATTATTTTTATATTTAATTATTTAATAAATAGATTAAAAGTTAAAAGTAAAAAATTGGATACAATTGGAGAAATGAATTATCTTATTTCCAAATTTAAATTAAATAAAAATAAGATTAATTATCCTAAAGAAATTATATATATTTCTTTAATTAATAGCTTTATTATCTCAAGCGTTGGAGTATTTGTGACCTGTCTAAAAATAATGCGTATCTTACAATTATTGTTAGGATTTGTCTTATTATTTGGCCTCATATACGCTTTATATGAAATATATGGAAGACATTTATTAAAAAAGACAAGGAGAGATTAAAAATGGATTTTAAAAGTATTGAAAAAAAATGGCAAGAAAAATGGAAGAATACAAATTTATATTCTTTCGATAAAAATAGTAAAAAAGAAAAACTTTATTGTTTAGAAATGTTTAGTTATCCTAGTGGAGCTAAACTTCATTTAGGTCATTGGTATAATTTTGGTGTTGCAGACACCTGGGCAAGATTTAAAAGAATGTGTGGATTTAACGTTTTTCACCCTATGGGCTTTGATGCTTTTGGACTTCCTGCTGAAAATTATGCAATTAAAACAGGTATACATCCTCATATTTCTACAGAAAAAAATATTGAAACAATGGAAGGGCAATTATCAAGAATTGGAGGTTCTTGGGATTGGAATCATGAAGTAGTGACCTGTCGAGAAGATTATTATAAATGGACTGAGTGGATGTTTTTACAAATGTATAAACATGATTTAGCCTATAAAAAAGAAGCTCCTGTTAATTGGTGCCCATCTTGTAATACCGTTTTAGCCAATGAACAAGTTTTATCTGGCGAATGTGAACGTTGTGGTTCAGTAGTAATTCGTAAAAAGATGAATCAATGGTTTTTTAGAATTACGAAATATGCTGAAGAATTATTAAATGATTTAGAAAAGTTAGATTGGCCAGAAAAAACCAAAACTTTACAAAGAAATTGGATTGGCAAATCAACAGGAGCTTATGTCACTTTTAAAATTAAAGACTTAGAAGAATCTTTTAAAGTTTTTACAACACGTGCTGATACACTATTTGGTGCAACCTACTGTGTTTTAGCGCCAGAACATGAACTAGTTCCAAAAATAACTTCTAAAGAACAGCAAGAAGAAGTATCAAATTATCAATTAGCTGCGGCTAAACAAAGTGAAATTGAAAGAACAAATACAGTGAAAGAAAAAACAGGAGTTTTTACAGGCTCTTATGCAATTAATCCGGTAAATGGCAAAGAAATTCCTATTTGGATTAGTGATTATGTTCTTGCAAGTTATGGAACGGGAGCTATAATGGCTGTACCAGCTCATGATGAGCGTGATTATGAATTTGCTAAAAAATTTAACTTAGATATAATTCCTGTTGTATCAAATAAAAGTACTAATGATTTACCATTTATTGGTGATGGTATTCATATTAATTCAGAATTCTTGAATAATTTAAATAAAGAAGATGCTTTAGAAAAAATGTATGAATGGTTAGAAAATAATCAAGTGGGACAAAAAACAACTACTTATAAACTTCGTGATTGGCTTATTTCCCGTCAAAGATACTGGGGTTGTCCTATTCCCATTATTTATTGTAAGAATTGTGGAACAGTTCCTGTACCAGAAAGTGATTTACCTGTTATTTTGCCCCAAGATGTTGAATTTACTCCTGATGGAGAGAGTCCTTTAAAAAAATGTGAAAGTTTTATGCATACCACTTGTCCTAAATGTGGAAAAGAAGCTATTCGTGAAGCTGATACATTGGATACTTTTATTTGTTCTAGTTGGTATTTTTTAAGATATCCCGATAATAAAAATAAAGAAAAAGCTTTTGACAGTAAACTTATCAACACTTTACTACCAGTTGATAAATATATTGGGGGTATTGAACATGCCTGTATGCATTTACTTTACGCTAGATTTTTTACGAAAGCTTTAAGGGATATGGGATACTTAAACTTTGACGAGCCTTTTAAAAGTCTTGTCCATCAAGGAACCATTTTAGGACCAGATGGTGAAAAAATGAGTAAAAGTAAAGGGAATACAGTATCTCCTGAAGAATATGTTGATGAATATGGTGCCGATGTTTTAAGAGGATATTTAATGTTTGGGTTTAATTATGTTGATGGAGGTCCTTGGACTGATGATGGTATCAAATCAATTAATAAATTTTATCAAAGAGTTGAGCGTTTAGTAGAAAGAATTAGTGAAGAAAAAAAGGAAATTAATGATTTAGAAAAATCCCTTCATAAAACCATAAAATCTATTCGAATTGATATTGAAAAATTCCAATTTAATACTTGTCTTTCTCGTATAATGGAATATGTTAATGCTTTATCAAAATATCAAAGTGAGGGAATTCCAAGAAAGTATATTGAAAATTTAATTTTAGTTTTAGCTCCTTTTGCGCCTCATATTACTGAAGAATTATGGGCTAATATAGGAAATGAATATAGCATTCATAATCAAGAATACCCAAGTTATGATGAAGCCAAAACTATTGATGAAGAAATCACTATTGGCATTCAAGTTAATGGAAAACTTCGTGGTACCATAACTATTAATAAAGATGAAAAAGAAGAAATTATCAAAGAAAAAGCGCAACAAGAAGAAAATGTAAAACGCCATATTCAAGATTTAAACATTATTAAAATAATCGTAGTTCCTAATAAAATTGTAAATATAATAGTAAAATAAAAAATTATTGAATTATTTGAATTCAATAGTTTTTTATTTTAAGAATGAAAGTCTTTATTTAGTGAAGAACTTGGTTCTAAATAACTTAATTTTCTTTTTAATTCTAATACATCAGGAGTTATAAATCTTTCAAAATCATACGCCTCTTCTCCTAATTTTTTTAGGCTACTGTTGGTTTTAATAATTTTAAAGAAATTTAAGACTTCTTTAGGTAATTTATAAGAAGTTATAATTTTATAAAATTCTTTGTACCCATACATTATAATTACTTTCGAAAAATTAATACCTAAAATAAATGATAAACATTCAATATACATTTTAATAATATCTGTGTATTTAGTATTACCATAACTTTGTAAAAAATTTAAATAATAATAACAATAAATAGGCTTGAAAATATTATTTAATTTACGAGAATTATCTAAATCACTTATATAAGCTTTACCATCATTAATTAGAATATTTTTTGCATGAATATCTCCCACTACTATATATTGATGTAAAAAATAAAGAGCATTAAAAAGATCTAAAGCATATTTAACTTTTTCTTCGTAAGAAATGTCCTCATGATATAAAGAAATTAAAGTTTTAGCATTATTTAAAAAAATCATACGATAAGATGATTGATAGTTTTTTTCCTTATTATTGTTATTTAAAACTTTAATATTCTCCAAAGGTTTAATTACATTCTCATGATTAGGAATTGATATTAAATAATTGATAAATTTGTTAATATCTTCATCTAAAGCTTTGATGAGGCTTGAATCATTTTTGATAAAAATATCGCCTCCTTGATGAAAATTAGTAACATCATTTAACTTTTTCATTTTATTTAAATCAGTATTTGTAATAACCATCAAAAATTACTCCTTTTAATTTACTAGATATATATACTATTACTTTTTTAATATTTAGTCAATTTAATGTTATCTCAAAATATTTCATAGTTTGACATTTTTTTTAAGGTTAATCAGATAACATATAAAAAGAAGGTGGTTGATGTATGAAAGTAAAAGTATTTGATGAATCACATGAGAAAGATTTAGAAAATTCAATAAATGCTTTTCTAAGCAATACAAATAGTGATATAATTGATATTAAGTACCAAGTTGCTATCGGTATATGTGGCGAAGAACAAATATATTGTTTTTCGGCAATGGTAATATATAGTGCAAAAGAATGAGTGGTTTAAAGTGAAAAAAAGTGGCTTTTTAGAAGGAACAATTATTGCAACTTTAGCAATCGTTATCACTAAAATTATGGGAATGCTTTATGTAATCCCTTTTTATGCAATGGTAGGAAATAAAGGAAGTGCTCTTTATGCGTATGCTTATAATATTTATATTATATTTTTAGATATATCAAGCGCTGGACTACCAATAGCTATTAGTAAAATTATTAAAGAATATAATACCTTAAAAATGTATGATGCTAAAATACGAGCTTACAAAATAGGAAAAAAAATAATTACATTTTTATCAATAGCTATTTTTCTCATTTTATTTATTTTTGCTAAAACTATATCTTCCTTAATATTAGGAGATTTAAGTGGAGGAAATACTATCGAAGATGTAACATTTGTTATAAGAGCTGTTTCTTTTGCCATTTTAGTTATCCCGTATTTAAGTATATCAAAAGGTTTTTTACAAGGGCATAATATAATAAATATATCTTCAATTAGTCAAGTACTAGAACAAATTGCCAGAATTGTCATTATTTTATTGGGAAGCTACTTAGCTTTAAATATTTTTCATTTATCATTAAGAACTACTATAGGTATTGCCGTTTTTGGCGCTTGTGGGGGAGGAATAATAGCAATTTTATATATTTTATCTAAAATGCGTAAAAACAAAGAAGAGTTAGGATTTTGTTCTAAATTTAAAAAAGATAAAATAACTGATAAAGAAATAGCCAAAAAAATAATAACATATGCCATTCCTTTTATCATTATTGCTATTGCAGCATCAATAAATAACTTTATGGATATGGTTATGATTTTAAGAACTTTAGAAAATATGGGTTTAAAGACTTCCACAATTGAATTTGCCACAACTGCTATAACTACGTGGAGTGCTAAAATTAGTATGATAGTAAACTCAGTTGCCCTTGGAATGACGACTAGTTTAATTCCTACTATAGTAGAAGCATATACACTAAAAAAATGGGATGAAGTAAATAAAAAAGTTAATAAGGCTTTACAATTTATTTTAATTATCTGTGTTCCCATGTGTGTTGGTCTATCTTTATTATCAAAAAGTGTTTGGACTGTTTTTTATGGCTCAAATAATATAGGCTCAATGATTTTTTCTCTTCATATTTTTGTTTCTTTATTTTTTAATTTATTTACTATAACTTCTTCAACTCTCCAAGCTTTAAATAAATTTAAAACGGTCTATAAAAGTACTATTACAGGATTTATTACCAACATGTTTTTAAATGTTCCTTTAATGTATCTTTTTAAATATTTAGGATTAGCCCCTTACTTGGGAGCTATAATTGCCACTTCTATCGGATATATTGTAGCTTTCACGATTGCTCTTCAATCACTAAAAAAAGATCATCACTTAAATTATAATGATACGATAAAAACTTTTGGCAAAATATTATTACCAACAATAGTTATGATTATAGTTGTTTTCTTAATAAAAATTATAATTCCTCTTCCAACTACTAAAATAACCCACATTTTATATATTGGCTTTGTAAGTTTAATAGGGGGAGTAACTTATTTAGGAATATCTTATAAAATGGGCTTATTAGAACATATTTTTGGTAATATTTATTTAAACAAAATTATTAAAAAACTTACCTTTTGTAAGATAAGTCTTTAAAGCATATACATATTGGTAGTATTGTCAAAATTTTCTGTAGTTACAACCCCTTTAGATTCTAACTTACTTATTCTGGCATCTAATCGGTTTATTTGACGTTCTATTTTAGCAAGTCTTGATTCTAAATCACTCATATAATCATTTGAATTATTTGAAGTAAGTACGTTAGGCATTGGCCCCGCATAAAAACTTTGGCTAGCTTGACTTCCAAAACCATTATTCATTGGTTGGGGCATGCCAAAATTAGGCATACTTCCATAACTGGATTGAAAACCTGATTCATTAAAAAATGTATTACGATCTTTTTTCATAAAAAACACTCCCTTTATTTATAATATATGTCTTTAACTAGAAAGTAGTGATATTTGTGCGTCTTCGAAAAGTAAAAAATGCGAAAGAAATAATTGATAAGTGTTCTTTTGTGATAAAGAATCCCGAAAATTATAAAGGAAATTATTCGCAACTTTTTAAAAATAACCAAGATATTCATTTAGAAATAGGAATGGGAAAAGGCCGATTTATTTATGAAATGGCTTTAAAATATCCTGAAATAAATTTTATCGGTATTGAAAAATACGAAAGTGTATTAGTAAGAGCAGTGGAAAAAATAAATGAGCTTCCTTTAGATAATCTTCTTTTAATTAATACCGATGCTAAATATTTAAATGATATTTTTGCTCATGAAATTTCTTGTATTTATTTAAATTTTTCCGATCCATGGCCTAAAAATCGCCATGCAATGCGCCGTTTAACTAGTCCAGATTATTTAAAAATTTATGAAAATTTATTTAAGAATACAAAGACAATTATTCAAAAAACCGATAATTTACTTCTTTTTGCTAGTAGCTTAAAAAATTTTAATAATTCTGGTTATTACTTTGAAAATGTATCTCTTGATTTAGCTAGTACTAATATTGAAAATATTGAAACAGAATATGAGCAAAAATTTAAAAAAAAGGGCGTAAAAATAAATTATCTTAAAGTAACTAAAAAGTAATAGTGTATCATAATTGATACACTATTTTTAATATTTCTTGAAATATTAAAAAAAAGATAATATATTGAATTTAGAATAAAGGGGAAATGATAAAATGTTTAAAAATTTTTTAGAAGAAATATATGCTTTAGAAAAAGAGCAGCAACCATGTCAAAAGCCATATAAATATAGTAATAAAATTAGTAAAAAGGTACAACGAGCATTAATTGATTTAGATCAAAATCGTAGTCATTCTTTAGCTATTGAACTTTTTAATAGAAATAAGAATAATCTTGATAAAATTGCTTTATTCTATCGGGGAACTAAGATTACATATTATGAAATGTTTAAAAAGGCTTATTTATATGCTAAGTCTTTAAAATCCTTAGGCTTTACAAAAGAAAGTGAAATACCAATTTGTATAACTAACACTCCTGAATTCATTTATTTATTTTTAGCAAGCTTATTTATCGGAGCTAAAGCTCATATAGTTGGAGATTGGTTTAATAAAGATTATTTAACTAATATTTTAAATAAAACTAAAAGTAAAGTAATGTTTGTTGATGATTTATCTTTTAATAAAATAAAAGAATCTATTGAAAAAAGTAATATAGAAAATATTGTTTGTTTATCATTAACTAATTCTTTAAAACATAAACAAAATCCTTATAATAAAATAGATGATAAATTTCAAAAAATAGAAGACAATTATAATTCTATAAAAAAATCTTTTAATGGTTATGTAGAAGATGAAAAAGAGTTTTTAAACCATGGAAATTCTTATCAAGGAAAAGTATTAGAAAAAGTAGATTTAAATGATGTTTGTACTATTACTTATACTAGTGGCACTACTAAACCTGGAGAACCTAAAGGGGTTATTCAATCTCATCGTAGTTACATAACATTATCAAGATTTAAAGAATCAGACGTTTCAGGAATGCCTACCATGAAAAATATGAGTGTTTTAGCTCATATTCCAACTTATACCCATATGGAATTATCTTGTGCCATATCTGATACATTATTTTGTGGGTGTACTCTTGCTTTAGAACCATTTTATAACCAAAAGTTTTTTCCTTATTCGTTAGTAATTAATAAACCAAATTTTGTCCCAGCAAGTGTTGGTTTTTGGAGTTATTTATGTAAATTATTAAATTTTGATAAATCATGGCAAAAAGTTAATATGCCTTACTTAATGCTTCCTACAGTAACAGGAGAAGCTTGCTCTTCTGGAGAAGAAAAGTTTTTTAACTATACTTCACGTAAACATAAATTTGGCACAGCTAAATTACCTTTTCCTCTTGCTCCTGTAACATTTTCAATTGGTGGGGGAACAACTGAGAGTAGTGGAATATTTGTTACTCTATTTAAGGCTTTACAAGAAAAAAAACTAAATCATTTAATTTTTAAAGATAGTTTAGGATTAACTCCCCATAAATTTGCGGAAGTAGAAGTATTAGATGACCAAGGAAATTACTGTAAAGAAAATGAACCAGGTTTATTAGTCGCTAAAAGTCCTTGTGAAATGCTAGGATATACTTGTGAAGCATTAAATCAATTTACTCATGTTACAAGTAATGATAAAAAAAAATGGTTAAGTCTTGGAACCCTTTCATATAAAGATCGCACAGGAAGAATTAAAATGAAAGGACGAATAGATAGTTATTTAAAACTAGATGACGATTCCAAAATTCCTTATTATTTAATCGAAGATTGTATTTTACGTGATACTAAAAATATCTTATCTTGTAGTGTTATAAAAACATATGATAATAATTTAGTTTGTCATATTGAATTTCAGCCTCGCAAACAAAAAAGTTCCCAATTTATTATAAAAAGTATTTTTACAAGATTAAAAAAAGAATTTCCTCCAAAAGTTTTAAACAATTTATATTATCGTATTAGAGATAATGTTGAATCTTTTCCGATTGATCCTAGTGGTAAAAGAAGTATAAGTACTCTAAAAAGCTTAAGTTTAGATGAAAAAACAAGATTATTTATTGAATTAGAAAAAGATAAAAGGCCAGAAAGTGTTAAGATTAGATATTTGAAAAAACAATAAAAAGAATAAAAGGAGAATAAAAAATGGGAAATTTTATAATTTGTGGTTTAATTTTCTCAATAGTATTAAACATTATTTACTTTTCTAAAAAACATATTAAATCAGACGAAACAAAGATTTTTTCGGTATTAATAATCATCAACTTAATCAGTTTACTTAGCGAATTATTATGTCTTTACTTTGGATTTAGTCTCCCTGAAAATACTTTAATCTCAAAAATTGCAACTAAACTTTATTTAGTTTGCCTAATGTCCTTTTTACTTTTCATGACATTATATATTTATGTTATTTGTTACATAACTAGTAGTAAGCCTCAACTAAAATATTACAAAAAATTAGAAACAATATCATATTTTATTTGGTTTATATGTGTTTTAATTTGTATTATTTTGCCTATTAAAACTACTAAAGGATTTGCTACAGGCCTGTCTGTTAACTTTGTTTATATGGCATCTACTTTAGTCTTAATTGAATGGCTATTTCCCTTTATTAAAAATATTAAAAGTATTAACCATAAAAAAATAATTCCCTTAATCTTATTTGTTATATTTATGATTATTATATCAGGTATTCAAAAAATAAACCCCCATTTAACATTAACAACGGTAATGGAATTTTTGATAATTTTTATTATGTATCATACAATCGAAAATCCTGATTTAAAATTAGTAAATGAATTAACTTACGCAAAAGATGCTGCCGAAAAAGCTAATCGGGCGAAATCAGATTTTTTATCAAGTATGTCTCATGAAATTAGAACACCCCTAAATGCTATTGTTGGTTTATCAGAAGATATTGCTTCTTTTAAAAATGATATTCCAAATCAAGTAATAGAAGATGTTGAAGATATTGGAAATGCTTCCCAAACCTTGTTAGAAATTGTGGGAAATATTCTAGATATTAATAAAATTGAAAGTAATAAGATGGAAATTATTAGTATGCCTTATAATTTTAAAGAAGAAATAACCAATTTAGTTAAAGTAACAACTACAAGAATAGGAAATAAACCAATTACTTTTAAATTAAATATGGCTGAAGATATCCCTGATGAATTAATTGGGGATAAAGTTCATGTTAAAGAAATTGTCAATAACTTATTAACTAATGCTATTAAATATACCGAAAAAGGCAATGTAACTTTAAATATTAAATGTATTAATAAAAATAAAATTTGTCTTTTATTTATAAGTGTTGAAGATACTGGTATTGGTATTAAAGCTGAAAAAATTAATCGCTTATTTGAAAAATTTGATCGTTTAGATATTGAAAAAAATACTACAATGGAAGGAACGGGATTAGGTCTTGCTATCACGAAAAGTTTAGTAGAAATGATGCAAGGAACTATAAATATTCAGAGCGAATATGGTAAAGGATCATTATTTATGGTTCAAATTCCACAAAATATTAGCAAATTTCATATAGAAAAAGAAATAAAGCCAAAAGAAGAAAATATAGAATCGGCTGTTATTTATGGTAAAAGAAGGATATTATTGGTTGATGATAATAATTTAAATATTAAAGTAGCTAAAAGAGCTCTTGATGAATTTGATTTTGATATTACAACATGCCAAAATGGTGTAGAAGTTTTAGATAAAATTCAAAATGGTAATAAATATGATCTTATATTAATGGATATAATGATGCCTATAATGGGTGGAGAAGAGACCATGAAAAAATTAAAAGAAATAGCTAATTTTTCTATTCCTGTCATTGCTCTTACTGCTGATGCAATTGATGGAGCAGAAGAAAAATATATAAATCAAGGATTTATTGATTATTTAGCTAAACCTTTTAAAAAAGAACAAATAAAAGAGAAACTAGACAAAATATTTTTACACAAATAAATATTTAAAAATTTCTTTTTTTTTGTTATAATGTTCTGGAGCATAAGGAGTCGTATATGAAAAAAGTTATATTACTTACTTTAATTGCCGTTTTTTTGGCGGGTTGTGTCAATATTAATAAAAGTAGTTATGAAGAAATAATAAATTATGCCCTGAACAATGAAAAAATTAAATTAAAAAATAAAAGCTCAAATGGTTATAGTTATTACCTTCCTGTTGGTTTACAAATAAAAGAAAATAAAAAAAATAACATTGTTTTTCAAAATGAAAAATATCAATTTTATATGTATATAGATATAATCAGTTATTATAATAAACGAAAAGAAAAATACCAAGAAAATAACGAGTCATATATTTCTCAAATTATTGAAAAAAACGAGAAATTTGGCTATTTAGAGATAAACTTACAAGAAGATGCTAAATATTTAGTTGAAATCATGTATAATTATGCTAAAATAGAAGTAATAGTAGATGAGTGTGATTTAAAAGAGACGGTAAGTAAAGCCATGGCGATTTTAAGTACCATATCTTATAATGATACTATACTAGAAAACATGATTGGTGAAGATATATTAAATTATAGTGAAGTTGAGTTTAATATTTTTGAAACAGTCAAAAATGAAAGTAATATAATCGAATACGACGAGAATACTGAACATTCAGACAATATCGATGACGTACCAGATACAGATTTAATTAATTAGAGGATGGTGTAAAAATGGGATTATTTAATAAATTAAAAAATGCCTTATTTGAAGAAGAAGAAATAGATTTAGATTCCCCAACAGAGAAAGTAGTTATAAAAGATGAAGAACCAATTGTAAAAAAAGAAGAACCAATAAAAAGTGATTTATCTTTAAACAATGATAAAGATTTATTTAAAGTAGAAAATACTTTTAATTTTCCCGATTTTGATGAAGATGAATTTGTATCTAATTATGAGCCTACTTTTGAAACTCCAAAAGAGACACGTCTTACAAGAAAAGTAGAACCAGAAAAAACGTTGAAAGCAGAAAATATTTTTTCTGAAAAACCAATTAAAATAACTCAGGATAAACCTTCAACGACTAAAAGGAAAAGGGAAAGAGAAAAAAAGGTACCAAAAGAACAAACCGTTAAAAAGATTTTTAAGCCATCACCAGTCATTTCTCCTGTTTATGGCGTATTAGATAAAAATTACACCAAAGAAGATATCGTATCTGCAGAAAAAACATCTCTAGCTAAAAAAATGGTAGATGTTGACATTGCCCGAAAAAAAGCCTTTGGTACTTTAACACCTGGATCTTTAGAAGAAGAAATTGAGAAAACTTTAAATGAACCAATGACCAATTTTTATAATGAAAATTCTAAAAGTATTGATGAACTTTTAAATGACTCTATTGATGATGCAATTGATTTAAATTATGAAGAGCCTACATTAGAATCATCTCCTGAATTAGAAGAGTTACCAGAATATGAAAATAATGATTTTACTAATGAATTAGAGAATGAACTAGATAGTGTTGATGATTATTCCATGGAAAGTGATTTAGAAAAAGATAAACCAAAAGAAGATAAACTAGAAGATACTTTAGAAAGTGATCTCTTTGATTTAATCGATTCAATGTATGATAACAGAGAGGAAGACTAAATATGAATTTTTGGCTGGATTTTTTACCCCTAGTAATTTATTTATTATTAATAATTATTCTAATAATTGGCATAATATTAGGTGTAAAGACTATAATAACATTAAATAAATTAGAAGAAGTTGTAAATAATATTAATGAAAAAATTCAATCGTTAAACGGCTTTTTTCATATAATAGATTATGCTACTGACAAAATTACTTTAGCAACAGATAAAGTGGTAGATAATATTACAGGATTTATTAGCAAAATGTTATTTAGCAAAAAGAAAAAGAAGAAAGAAAAGGATGGTATAAATGCGTAAAAAAAATATTGGTAAATTTTTAACAGGGGCTGCTATTGGAGCAGGAATTGCTTTATTATTTGCCCCTAAAAAGGGAAGTGAAACAAGAAAAGATTTAAAGAAAAAATCTGATGAAGTAATTGACAAAATAAAACATACTGATGCTAAAGATATCAAAAACGCTTTAAATAAAAAATTAACAGAATTAAAAAAAGATTTCGAAAATTTAGACAAAGAAACAGTTAAAGAAGTTATTAAAGAAAAAGCAGATTTATTAATTGATAAAGCGGATGAATTAATTGAGATGGCAAAAGAAAAAAGTGCTCCAGTTATTGAAAAAACCACTAAAGAAATTAAAAATAAAACTATTGATATCTTAAATGCCGCTGTAGACAAGTTAGAAGATAAACCTAAAACTTCTGATAAAAAAAATTCTAAAAATACTAACAAGAAAAAAGCTTAGTATTTTTTTTAATCGCATTTTAGAATTATTATTCCTATGATAATTCTAATTCTAAAATATATTTATAATAAAGTTAATGTGCTAGAAATAATAGTATATGATAATAAAAATTGGAGTCAAAAAAATAAAAGGATAGTAGAAAAAATATATTCATTTATATGATGCCTAGATATATACTTAGATTTGAAATAAGACAATCTATTTAGTTCTAAAAAATTTGTTTGAACAAATTATTTTTGAGACTTATAATGTTTTTGTATAGATACCAAACAATCTTGTTGTTAATACAAGAACATATGATTTTAATAATTTTTATCATAAAAAAATTTATTTAATATGATATAATAGCCATAATATAAATTTTGAGGTTTCAAATGGAAAAGTTGAAATGTGAATCGTGTGGTGCTAATTTAGAAATAACTGAAGACAAAGAATATGCAATTTGGAAGCAAGGGAAACGATAGAAAAAGGTAGTAAATTTTTATTTGGATTTGGTCATTTTGTAGTCTCTAATATCATTTGTTTAGTTATAGTAGGATTAGTGGTTTTTAGTTTTATTAAAATATTTAATTCATCTCATTTTACAACTGATAATTCAGCTAAAACAGAATTTGATGGAGAAAAGTTTGATGATATGATGGATAAGCAGTTTTTTTATGGAAATTTTGAATTAGTAGTTTACAGAGTGCGTTTTTTGTAGAGTCATTATTAGAGCAAGTTGTTACTAATAACTATCCCAGATTAAATAATTGGATAGAAGGTCAAGTTTTAAAGGAGAAATATCCACGAAGTATGAATCAAAGATAGTAAAAAAATATTTAACATCAGATAAACTTGAAAGAAAAACAATGACTACGCAATAGTGGAAAAAAATTAGATAATCTCTTAACTATGATTTATAATGATATTTTAAAAACTAAAGGTCCAATATCTCATGAAATAGCACTTAGAAATGAATATAGAGATGAAAGTGTTAGAAAATAGTATAATTTTTTAGTTTTAAGCGAATATGATCTTTCTTTAAGTTTTTTAAAAATTATTGAATAAATAAAAAAAATATGATATAAATAAAATAAATAAACGAAGAAAAATATTTAGTAGTTATTATATATTTTTTTTAGAGAATTTGTGGTTGGTGCAAACAAATAGATTATAATAATGAATTACATTATTTTGAGTTTAATCGGTAACGCGTTATAGTAATAAAGTGCATGAAAAAAATTCATGAATTAAGGTGGTACCGCGGTTTTTTCGTCCTTTGAAAAAAACTGCGTTTTTATATGGAGGAAAAAATGAATATTGAATATGAAGTAAGAATATTAAATATAAATAAAAAAGAAATAATTGAAAAATTAAAAGAGCTAAAAGCTGAATTTCAATGGGAAAGCCTTCAACAAAGATATACCTATGATTTTAATCCGATCTTGCCTCAAAAATGGATTAGATTACGTAAAAATGGTGTAGAAACAGCCCTAACTATAAAAAATATCAAATCTCATGAGGTAGATGGAACTGAAGAATTAGAAATAATTGTCAATGACTTTGAAAAAACAAATTTAATTTTAAACGAATTAGGATATAAACCAAAAGCCTTTCAAGAAAATAAAAGATGTCGATATTATTTAGATAATGTGGAAATCGATATTGATTCTTGGCCATTAATACCTGATTATATAGAAATTGAAGGAAAAAATATTGAAGAAGTAATGAAAATTGTTAATAAGCTAGGTTTTACTAAAAAAGACATTACTAGCAAAGATGTTGCAAGTATATATAAAGATTATGGTTATGAATTAGAATCATTAGCCGAAATAAAATTGGAGGAATCAAGGAAATGAAAATTTATGAAGATTTAATATGGAGAGGATTAATTAAAGATATTACTTCTCCTGAATTAAAAGAAAAATTAAATCAAGGAGGCTTGACTTTTTATATCGGAGCTGATCCCACTGCCGAAAGTTTGCACATTGGGCAATTTCCTACGTTTTTAATGGTTGAAAGATTAAAAAGAGCAGGGCATAATCCTATTATTCTGGTAGGGGGAGCAACTGGTCGTGTCGGAGATCCAAGAGGAACTGGAGAAAGAGAAAAAGCTGACATTGAAGTTATTGAAAATAACTTTGTTAAAATAAAGAAGCAATTTCATCAATTGTTTGGTAGTGAAATACAGATAGTTAATAATTATGATTGGTTTAAAGATATTAATTATATTGATTTTTTGAGAGATGTCGGAAAATATATTAACGTTAATTATATGATTAATAAAGATTTAGTAAAACGTCAAATGGAAATAGGTATTTCTTATGCTGAATTTTCTTATATGCTAATTCAAGGGTATGATTATAAAGTTTTACATGATAAATATGGCGTAAATTTACAATTTGGCGGCAGTGATCAATGGGGTAATTTAACTACGGGTATTGAATTAATTAGAAAATTAAATAATGAAGAAGTTTATGCTTTTTCCACTCCTTTAACAGTTGATGCTAATGGTTTAAAATTAGGCAAATCTTATGGAAATTCCTTATGGTTAGATAAAAATAAAACATCTAGTTATGAACTATATCAATATATACTTAATTTTGAAGATATTATGATGGAAGATTATTTGAAAAGATTTACTTTTTTAGAAAAAGATGAAATTGAGCAAATTCTTCAAAAACACCAAGAAAAACCGGAGAATCGTTTTGCCCAAAAAACTCTTGCTCACGAAGTAATAACCTTCTTGCATGGTGAGGATGAATTTAATAAAGCTCAAAAAATGAGTGAAGCTTTATTTAATGGAGATATTACCAAATTAAATGCTTCAGATATTTTAGATAGCCTAAAGGATATTCCGCGTTTTTTACTCCCTGAAGAAATTAATATTATCGATTTATTAGTTAATAATAAAATTTGTTCTAGTAAAAGAGACGCTCGTGAAATGATTACTAATGGAGCAATTTTTCTAAATAATCAAAAAGAAACTAATTTAGATAAAATAATAACTTCTAAAGAAGCGATTGATAATAAAGTAATTATTATAAAAAAAGGCAAGAAAAAGTATTTTTTAGGCTTTTATAAATAAACAAATTTTTAAACTTTCATAATCTATTTATGAGAGGAGAATAAATATGTATCAAAATTCTTATATACGCCACAATCCTTATCAAAATGGAGACCGTCAATTCTTATTTCCATTTTTAGGAGGAGCCTTACTTGGAGGAGCAGCTGTAGGACTTACAAGACCAAGACCAATTTATAATGTGGCTCCAAGACCTTATCCACCAATGGGTCCAGGACCATATGGCTATTCATCATATGGTTATTATTATCCTTATGGTCGTTAACAAGAATAATTTCTTGTTTTTTTATTTTATATTTTTATATTTTAACATATTTAAAATAAAACCAATAAATATAAAATAAATAATCATATTAGATCCCCCATAAGATAAAAATGGTAGAGGAATCCCCATTATGGGAAAAAGTCCTAAATTCATTAAAATATTTTGTACTTGTTGATAAATAAACATGAATAAAAAACCATTAATAAATAATTTAGTTGAATAATTCTTTTCTTGAAAAATTTTATTAATAAAAAATATATTTAATACTAAAAAACAAAACAATACAATTACATCTCCTAAAAAGCCAAAAATAGCAGTATTTAAAGTAAAAACAAAATCTGTAGGGAATTCTGGAACATAAAGCAAATTATTTTGAATTCCATGTCCTAAAAAATTAGCGTTTCCAATTGTAATTAAAGCATTATTAAGTTGCAGTCCATTGCCAGTTTTAAAATTAATAAGCCGATCTACTCGGTAAAAAAAACTAGTTCCGATCCATTTAATTAATAAATCTTGATTATAAAAATATAAGTAAAAAAAACTTCCTAAAAAAATAATCCCAAGAATAAAAGCTAAAATAAACCAGATTTTTTTTATTCCTGATAAAAGAAAAATACTAAATAAAATTAATAAATAAATAATAATAGCTCCTGTATCAGGTTCTAAAAAAACTAATATAGAAGGAATTAAAGTAATTAAAATAGCTAATATTATAAATTTAATTTCTGATATAATTTTATTATGAAATAAATCACTTAAATGTATGAGATAAAAAAGTAAAGTTATTTTCATAAATTCACTTGGTTGAAAATTAAAAAACTTTAAATTGAACCAGGCTTTAGCTCCATTAATTTCCGAACCAAAAAATAAAACTAGAATAAGTAAAATATTTCCTAAAAGATAAAAATAAAAACTATACTCTAAGAAAAATTTAAATTTAAATTTTTGAATTAATATTATCAAACTAAAACCTATCAAATACCAAAGAATTTGTTTCTTTAAATGTAGGGAATATAAAGATTTAACAAATTGAGCTTGATACATACAAAAAAAACTAAATATCATTAAAATAATAATAGGTATAAATAAAAATAAATTATATTTCTTTAAAATCTTTTTCATATTTTTATTATGCAACAAAAATCTAATTTAATCATAAAATGTAGCGAGGTGTATTATAATGAATAAAAAATTACCAAAAGTTTTCGTCGTTCCCATGAATAAAGAAATTAGAAATAATAAAGATATCTTTTTAAGTTCTGAAAAAAGAAGTATTAATGAAGAAAAAATTATTCATCCGAATGAAATAAATAAATTATTTAATGCTAAAGATCATGTTTATAAAACTCGTGTTCTTCTAAAAACCTTGAACGAGCAAAAAGAAGTCGATATCATTGGTTTAAAAAACGATAATTTATTAACACTTGATGGCAAAATAATACCTATTAAAGAAATTCAAGAAATAAAAAAAGTGTCTTAAAACACTTTAGATTATATCATCAATATACTTTTTTAAAACTCTAGCATCTTTACCAAAAATAATTTTTAACTGATTATCTATTTCTACAATTCCTTTAGCTCCTAATTTTTGAATGGCATTTTTATCAACAATATTGACATCTTTTAATAATACTTTAAATCTCGACATATTACACTCAGCACTAACGATATTATCTTTTCCACCTAAATAATTAATTAACTTATTAGCTTCTACACTAAAATCTCTTCTTGTTAATTTAATAACTATCAAAGAAATTAAGGCTAATACTCCTAAAATAATTATATATTGAAATATTGTATTCATTTTATCACCTATCAAAATTATACACCAAAAACTAAAATTTTAAAACATTTTTGAATTCGAGAACTATTTTAGAATATTAACATAAATTAATAATGAGAATACATGAAAGGGGAAATTGTTATGTGTAATAAAACTCCAGAAGAACAAACAAGCTGTATTGCTGAAATTCTAAACGTTATATTAGTCCTTCAACAAAATGCTTGCCCAGATAATTGTTTAGATTCTTGTGATAGACCAATGCTTGGTGGTGGACCTAATTGTCTTATTTGTAATACTAGACCAATAATGCTATATACTTGTTGCGGGAATGGGACTCCATGGAGTATGCCAATTAGTAAAGATTCAACTGCAACCTGTCCTGATGCTGGTACAGCAACATGTTCTAATATATTTAGAGTAGAAAAAGTCGATGGCAATTGTTGTACATGTCGTGTACTTGCTGATAATCCTGATACAACTAGTCTAAATCCATATATTGCAACAAATTCATTTTTTACAATTAGTTTAGATTGTGTTTGTGCAATAAGATGTTTAACTGATACATTTGTTGAATGTGTATAAGACCGCAAGGTCTTTTTTTATTTGCATAAAATATATTAAAGGAATTGATAATATGAAATTTTTAAAAGAACAAATAAAATTAATTAGAAAAAAAGATCCCGCTTTAAAAAGCAATTTAGAAGTCTTATTATACCCCAGTTTTAAAGCGCAAATTTATTATAAAATATCTCATTATTTATATCAAAAAAAATTATTTTTCTTAGCTAGATATTTTTCAGAAAAAGGGAAAAGAAAAACCGGAATAGAAATTCATCCTGGTGCCACAATTGGGCATAATTTATTTATTGATCATGGATTTGGGGTAGTAATAGGAGAAACGGCGATAATAGGGGATGACGTCGTAATTTATCATGGCGTAACCCTAGGTGGAACCAAAAATACTCAAACTAAAAGACATCCTACTGTTAATAATAATGTTTCCATTGGAGCTCATGCTCAAATACTTGGTAATATTATAATTGGGGAAAATGCTAAAATTGGCGCTGGAGCAGTAGTTTTAAAAGATGTTTTAAAAAATACTATAGTAACAGGTATTCCTGCAAAAAAAATAAATAAAAAAGAAGAATTTTAAAATAAAAAATTTTTCTTTTTTATTTATTATAAAGGCGATAAAAATTTATAGAAGGCATATTCATAAATCGAATATCATATTTATAAGTTCCTAAACCATTTGAAACATACATATTTATTTTTTTCTTATGATAAAAATCTTCTGTATAATTTGCAATACCATCTTGTTTTAATAAATAACCCTTAAAGGGAAGATCTACTAATTCACCTAAAGTATGCCCTGTAAGTAAAATATTAGGTCTAATTTCTTTGTCTATTAAATTATCTAGTATAATAGGTTCATGGTTTAACCATATTCTAAAATAATCATTTTTATCTTCACCAAGAGCCTTATTAATGTCATTTTCTCCCTCTAGTAAAGATGATGTACCAATAAATTGAATTGGATTATTTCCTTTATAATATAATAAATCATTTTCATTATCTAAAATTTTAAAACCAACATTATTCATTATTTCTAAATATTTCTCTTTATTAGTATAATCACTATTACCAACAACAGCATATTTATTAAATGTTGCTGATAATTCTTGCAAAATATTTTTTATATTCTCAAAACTATCTTCTTTTAAATTAATTGAACTATTAAATAAATCACCTGTAAAAACAATGACATCTGGCTTTAATTCGTTAATTTTTTTAACTATACTTTTTAATTCTACATCATTAATTGAACTTCCATAATAAATATCTGAAAAATGTACAATTTTAAAACCATTAAATTCTTCAGGTAAACTATCAATGACAACAGCTTTTTCATTAACTAAAAGTAATTTTGGTTCAATATAACTAATATAAAGATAAAAGGAAATACTAAAAAAAACCAAAATAAATAAAAATATTTTAAAAAAAAATTTTCTTTTAAATGGGTTAATTTCTATATTTTCATTCATATTTCTATACTCCTAAAAAATACATAATTAAAATCAAGACAACAGAAAACGAATTATGAAGCATATGTGGAATAATCGAAGAGAAAATATTATCTGTCTCATAATAAGCTTTTGCAAAAAAGAATCCTAAGGATCCATATGGAATAATAAATAAAAATTCTCCTGCATGTTTTATAATATTGCTAAATGATAAAGGATCAAATGCAGTCATAACATGTAATAATCCAAAGATGAATCCACAAAATAAAGCATAAGGTACTTCTTTAGAAAAAGATTTTCTAAAACAAAAACGGAAAACTAATTCCTCTAAAAAAGGACCAAAGAAAACAATAGTTGGAATTGCATAAAAAGGTGTTTTCATAATAGTTTCTCTAGTAACTTGTTCATTAACAGCAATATTTCCTAATAAAGAAGTTACAACCAAATTAGAAATAATCATTATTACAATCCCATATCCCCAATAAGAAAAACCTTTATTTAAAACCTTTTTGGGATTTTTAATAAATTCTTTAAATTGTTTTAAAATATCCTTTCTTACAAACACTAAAACACTTAAAAAAGTAAATAGATATACAGCCAGAGCAGATATATTTAATATCCAAAAATTGGTACTTTTAAGACCACTTTGAAATATCATGGCAAAAATACTAGGGCTAATATATATATATAATAAGAAAATAAAAGCACTAAAAAGCATTCCTTTTAAAAACTTAATAATTTTTTCTTTCATTTTATATACCCCAAAGATTTTAATCTTTCTACAATTTTATCTTTATTAGCATAACCTACTAAACGATTAAGCGTCGTTTTTTCTTTTCCTTCATTAAAAAATATTGTTGTAGGAGTTCCTGAAAAATTAACATATTGCGCTAATTTTTTCGTCTCCTCTTGATTTAAATTGCTTATATTTAAAATATTAGCATTTATTTTATAATCACTAAGGGTTTTATCAAGTTCTGGTAAATATTGTTCACAATGGCTACAACCAGTTTGACTAATAACTAATATAAAAGTATCTTTATGGTTAATCTTATTTTCTAAATCATTAACATTTATATTAATTAAGTTTTTCATTTTCTCATTATTATTTTTAAAAGTTAGCTTATAAAATAAAAATGCTCCTAGTAATATTAGAATTATTCCTAAAACAATTAAAATAAATTTCCGACTTTCACTTTTCATATAACCACCTTCTAAAAATATATCATATAAAATTAGCAAATTCAATTTATTTCTTGTAATTCCTTATTTCCTGTGATATAATCGAAGCATAAATTTTTAGGTTGGTGAGTTAAATGAAGAAAAGTTTAGTGGGTGTGATACTAGCTTTTAGTATATTTCTTCGGCCAATATTTGTTGAGGCATCAAGTTGTAGCTATAGCGAACAAGCCGAATTAAATAACATTGCAGCTAATGTCAAAGTCACGTATGATGTTGTAGAAATATACAATGGCAAGCTTATTAATCCCGAAAATGATCAAGAATTTGATTCATATAGGAAAGGATTAAAAATTAATATTCTAAATGTAACTGATGAAATTTCTGTAAAAGTAACAAATAATATAACAAAGGAAACAAAAGGCTTTACTACTAACGATGCACAAGATGGAATCATTTCTTTTGAACATAATAATATTGATAAAGTTACTACTTATAATATTGAAGTATATGCTAATAAATATAGCTGTTCGGGAGATTTAATACGAAAAATTGATTTCATTGCTCCAATGTATAATAGCTATTCAGAATTAGCCATATGTAATGAGCATCCAGAATTTTATTATTGTCAAGAATTTTTAACTGAAGAGAATATTGACTATAATACTTTTATTGAAAAAACTGAAGAATTACAAGCTAAAGATGAAGAAGAACAAAAAGAAAGGAAACATCAAGAACAAAACTTTCTAGAAAAAATAAAAGCTTTTTATAAAAATAACAAACTTGTTATAAATATAACAGGAAGTGTAATTGTAGTAGGGGGGTTAACTACTGCTATAATACTTATTAAAAAAAGAAGGAGTAGGGTTTTATAATGAAAAATAAAGTAAAGGTTTTAATAATAATAGTGTTAGGATTATTTCTAACAGGAAATATTGAAAGAGTAGAGGCATCTACTGCTAGATATACTAGTGGTTCAATAATTCCTAATTTAAAATATGGTAACGGAGATAATTATAAAAATAATTATTTTAGTGTCGATGGATATGGTGAAGGATACTGTTTAGATGCTGGATATGGTGTAGGAAATGGGACTTTTCAAGTTACATGTAATCAATTAGAAGACTATACAACTGCTAAAGCATTTAAATACGTTATAGATAGCAACAATGATCAAGCAGTTAAACAATTAGCTGTGCGTTTTTTAGCACAATGGGCTAAAATTAGTAGATCTGGATGGGATCATACAAGATATATTAATGAATATGTCACTTCTGGTGGTGTATCAGGTTTAACTGGCAGCAGTCCAGTTTTAAGTCAAGCTTATCAATTATATAAAAAAGCTATCGCTTCAGTTGGTAAAAAGGGCGAAAATGTAGAGAGTAAATTAATTAATAAAATAATATTAACTGAGAAAAGAGTTACAGTAAGTGCCGATAAAAATTCTATTGAAGTAGAATATGAAGTTTCTACATTTGATGGAAGTCCTATTGATGTAGATTTCCAATGTAAAGAATGTTCTTCTATCAACCATAGTGGTAAAAAACTTGTTGTTACTATTAATCAACCAACTTGTAAATATAATATTGAAGCTTATTATGAAAGCGATAGTACAGATATATTTATGTGTACTCCTCCACCTACAATAGATAATCAAAGAATATTAGCTTTTAAACCAACTAATAAAACAAAAGGAATTGTAGCGGTTGAAAATGGTACCGAAGTAACTAAGCCAAATCAAACTTTTAGTAAATCAATATCTGAAATTGAAGGTGGCGAGTATTGGGCTAAATATTGTGATAATGGTGGTGATGGACCAGGTCCTAATAATTGTAATGGACCAGATGGTAAAACTACTGTTGATATTCCAGAATACTGTGATAGCTCAGAAAATAATATTGCTAAAATTAATGGGCCAACCAAAATAAATTCCTGTGTTATTCGATCAAGAGATGAAGGCGGTGCCTCTTATCAAGACACTACTTTAGTAGATAAATCTAATAAATATTGTTCTGTATATTGTAAAGAAGATTATACAATGTCTTTACCTAAAGCTAAGTATACTAATAGTGGAAGATATTTTAAACTTGAAGATACTAAAGTTAAAGGGACAAGATCGTGTTATATTTCTGGAGCTGCCGATAATGGGGTAGAAGGAATAGATCTTAACCAATTTAGAACTGATGTTCAAGACGCGCAAAGGGCTCTTGTAGATGCTTATAATAGTTATGCTGAAGCTAACACCGCTAAAAATGGTGGTGGAACTTATAATAAATATACTATTAACAACTGTAATGCTAATACAGGTTCTTGTAGTCTTAACTTAGTTCCAACAAGTGTAGCAGCTTTAGAAATTGGTGATATTACATCTCTTAAAAATAGTTTTAATGCTGCTAAAAATAAATTAAATGATATTTTAAATCAAATGAGTGCTTGTTATAGTTGGGCCAATGAATGGGATCAAGTTGAACTTAAAGATGACAAAACTCAAGATCAATTTTGTTTTGATCCTAAAATGAAATTTGATTATAGTGAAGAAGAATATAAATCAGATTATAAGAAAATTGGTGAATCTAAGGTTTCTGACAAAAAAGTTTCCGTGGGATCATCTGTAACTAGTGAAGAGTATACACTAGCTGGTGGTGGAAGTATAAAAGAAAGTATTCCTTTTGTTGAGTGTTTAGTTGATGGAGTTCATGATGGATGTAATAACGAAGGTAATACACGCAACAATATTTCTAGTACCGTAAGATTTATAGAAGCATCGATAACTAAAGAAGCTAAATATAATAATAAGCAAGAATTCCAAGCAAATTATCCTCATGGAACAATTGAAACTGTGCCAGATAACGATAAAGATAAAGTAAAAGAAAATTATTCTTACTTAGGAGCAATTTTACCAGTAGCTTTAAAAACTAAAACTGGCGTTTATAATTGGCATATAGATTTTACTAAGATTGGTCAATATAATGATTCGTCAAGTTGTAAAACAGGACGTCTAAATGAAGCTGTAAAAGCGATGAATAAAAATATAACAGCTAATCTTGGGTATGTTTGTTTCTATGTAGTTGATTGTCCTGAATGTGAAGTTAGTTGCTCATGTGATGATTTGAATTTGCCAGAGGGATGGCTATGTACAGTTACTAAAAATGACGAGGGTAAACAAATTTGTGAAATTTCTAATGATGATAATTGCCCTGAATGTGAAGTCCACTGTATAGATTGTATCTTTGATGGGAACGAAGTTTATAATTATCGTACGATCTCAACATCAGATATAAACCCTAATAATCGTACAATGGGATATAATTGGACCAATGAAAAGGGTAAAGAAACGAAAAAATTAATTGAAGATCCCAATAGTGAAGCTTTGAATAAACCACAATATTCTTTCACTATTACACCAGCAAATATGAAAGCTATAAGGGATTATAATAATGAAACTGGTTCCTATGTGGATGAAGATTTAGAATATAAATCAATGACCAAAGATAATAAAAAATATAAAAACGTTTATGGAACAAGTAAATTTTTACGAAATTCTGGAAATAAATTTTTTGATACTTCCAAATTAAATAATAAATGGATATTATGGGAAGGAACTATAAATACTAATGGTTCTGGACCTTCATGGAAATAGAAGGGGGAAAATAACTAATGAAAGAATCATATTGGGGTTATTGGTTGATTACATTAGGAGTTTTCATAATCGTAATTTTGATGTTAATATCAAACGTTACAACAAATAATACACAAGATTATTATTTAATCAAAGAAGTTACTTCAGCTTCCATGGTAGATGCTATTAATTATGGTTATTACCGCGAGTATGGAGAATTAAAAATTGATCGTGAAAAGTTTATTGAATCTTTTTTAAGAAGATTTGCTGAAAATGTTAGTTTTAATACTTATCAAGTAGATTTTTACGATATTTATGAAGCTCCACCAAAAGTTAGTGTCAAAATAACAACAAAAAGTGGTAGTTTTATAGTTGCTGGAGATTCAGCATCATTTGATATTGTAAATAAAGTCGATGCAATATTAGAACTATCTGGAGCTGATACCCAAAAAGGGTAATAATGAATAAAATGGAGGAAGAAAAAAATGGGAAATATTTTAACAACAATAAAAAGATTTTTAGGTAATAAGAACACAGTAACGATTATAGGTGTGATATTAGGGATATTAGTTTTATACATCGGTTACAATTATCGTGTAAAACAAGCTACAACCCCAATAAGTGTTCCGTATGCCAAAGAAGAAATATCATCTCGTACACAAATTACAAGTGATATGATCGGCTATCGAGACATCTCTCGTAGTGTAGTAAATGAAAGTGATAATTTAATAACTGATGCTAACCAATTAATAAATTTTTATGTATCTTATGGAACAACTATTCCTGAAAATAGTATGTTTTATAAATCACAAGTAATAAAATCAGATGAAATGCCTGATAGTGCCTTTGCCGATATTCCAAATGGTTACACTATCTATAGTTTAAAAGTCGATCTACACTCAACTTATGGAAATTCAATTTATCCTAATAATTACATCGATTTATACTTTAAAGGTGTCGATGAAGCTGGAAAAGTTATGTTTGGTAAATTGATCGAAAGTATTAAAGTTTTAGCAGTTAAGGATAGTAATGGTAATCATGTATTTGAAACGACTGTAGAAAGTCGTACACCAGCTGAATTACTCTTTGCTGTTCCTGATGATATGTATTTACTTTTGATGAAGGCTGGCTATATAACTCGTAGTTCTATTGAAATCATACCTGTTCCAAGAAATGCATCTTATAGTGCTAATCCAGGAGATACTTTAGTATCAAGTGATGCTATTAGAGATTTCATTTTAGCTCAAAGTGTAACATTACCACAAAATGTAACAACTTCAACTGATACAAATAACAACGAAAACAACAACAATAATAATCAATAAAGAAAAAAAGAGGGTGACTATTAATGGATAATGATACTATTTTTTCTCAATTGGACTTTGGTCCTCTTGATGAATTTTTAAAACTAGATGATGTCACCGATATTTCTTATAGTAATGGAGGACAAGTATGGCTAAAAACCCTTTCTAGGGGAGTATTTAAAGTTGAACGACCTGAGATTAATAATGCTCTTTTAGAAAAATTAGCTTTTCAATGTTCAAATGTAATGGGAAAAACATTCAATATGGCTCATCCTTTTTTAGATGCTGAATCCACTGAACTTCGTCTTAACTTTGTTCATGAATCAATTGCAACCAATGGAATAGCTTGCTTGATCCGTAAAACACCAGCTAAAATTCGTTTAAATAAAGAAAAATTAATCAATGAAAAATATGTTTCAGAAGATTTATTAGAATTTTTACTCGCTTGTGTTCAAGGTCATGCCAATATAATTGTTAGTGGGGAAACTGGTTCAGGAAAAACAGAGTTAGTAAAATATTTAGCTAGTACTACTAAAGAGAATGAAAAAATAATTACGATCGAAGACACCTTAGAATTACATTTAGATCGTATATTCCCTCATCGTGATATAGTTGCCATGAAAACCAATAATATTGCTTCTTATTCTGAAGTATTGGTTACATGTATGCGTCAAAATCCTATTTGGATTTTATTATCAGAAGTCCGTAGTGCCGAGGCTGTTTTAGCCGTCCGTAACTCTATATCTTCTGGACATCATATAATATCAACTATTCACGCCGATAAGGCATCATCTATACCTATGCGTATGTACAGTTTGCTAGAATCAAATTTAGATGTAGAACAATTTTTAACAACTATCCATCGTTATGTTCAAATAGGTATTTATGTTAAAGGTTATATGAGCAAAGAATTAGGAAGATTTCAAAGAGAAATAATGGAAATTTGTGAATTTTATGTTGATGAAAATAATAATCCAAAATCAAATACCATTTTTCAAAAAACTTTGGATGGAAAATATACTTTAAATAATCCAACCAAAAATTTAAGAGATTATTTATCTATTCAAGGAGTAACTTTACCTGATAATATATTTAGAACTGATAATGATAGTTCTGCCACAGTAAATAAACAAACAACCACTACTGTCCCTGAACAAAAAAAACAAGAAGAAACATCTTTAAATGTAAATCCTAATGCAGTAGATATTTTATAAAAGTATAAAAAAGAGAGTTGGTGCAAAATGGAATTAATCATATTAATTGTAATTGCCATATATGTGATATCTTATCGTCAAAATAATGGAAAAAATGTTTATCGTTTTTTTATAACACAAGTAAGCGATATATATAATAAATATGCGCCTTATAGTTATAAAGAAGTAAGAGAAAAAGTTAAAAGCTTAGGACAAGATTTTACCACACGAGAATATATTACTCAAATAATTATGTTTGGGGCTGTTGCTGGAGGTATTTCTTATCTTTACTTTTACAATATTATTTTTACTCTTATTTATGCAGGTATTGCTATTGCTTTTATTCCTTATTTAACCTATTTAAGATATCAAAAAATATATAGTGAATATATATTTGAACAAATTCAAATTTATACCACTAATGTTATTATGGAATTTACTACAACTCAAAGTTTTGTAAAATCTCTCGAAGGAGTAAGAGATTCAGGAATTTTAGAAGATCCAGTTTTACAAGATGTTAAAACAATGATTGACATGTCTTATCAAAATGGGACAATTGATGAATCAGTAGAATTCTTTAACGAAAAATATCCTTTCTATATGGTTAAAAATATGAATCAACTATTTTTACAAATTACTAAAGAAGGTGCTAAAGATTCAGGAGAAGCACTAGAGAATATGGCACAAGATATCGATGCCTTAGTTGAAGGGGTTTATCGTGATCAAGTTGATCGAAAAAACTTTCACAAAAAATTTATTACCTTTGGTCTTGCATTATTCTTACTCGTTATGGCTATGCAGTTTTTATTAGGAACTGATAGTTATATTGAATTAATTGAAATTTGGTATGTTCAACTTATTCTACACTTAATAATCATCATAAATAGTTATTTCTTAGTAACAGGGGAAAAATATTATAATGAAGATTTGGGGGTAGAATAATGGCTGTTGAAATTGTAATAATAGGAATAATAATCTTATTTGTTATGAGTTATACGGGGCGAATAAATACCAATAAATTTATCGCTGATAACGAAGTCTACTTCAAAAAATTAAAAGAAGAAGATTGGGATTTTTACGTAAAAGCTAAATATGGTGATGGGGTAAATGGTGACGTTTTATTTAATAAAAGAATAAGAAATGGTTTAATAGTTATGGTTGTTTTAATGTTTTGCTTTATTTCTAAATTAAATTATGTAACTATTTTATTTTCTATTCTAGGTGGTGTCTTAATATTCAAATTAGATTACTTTAATATTAGAAAATATTATAAACGTCATCTTCATGAAATAGATGCCATGTTACCTCATTATTTAAAAAGTTTAGAAATTTTAATTCAACATTATACGGTTCCTGTTGCCATTGGAAAATCAATTGATGATGCTCCTGCCATATTCAAAGAGGGACTTCATGAATTAATTAATGAAATAAATTCAGGTAATGACAAAATTGATCCATATGTTAATTTTGCTAAGCAATATCCTGTAAGAGATTCCATGCGAATGATGCGTCTTTTATACCGTTTAAGTTTAGGAAGACAAGAACATAAACAAGATCAATTACTAGCTTTTTCAAAAACTATCTCAAATCTAACCCAAAAAGCTCGTGATATAAAATATAAGCAACGTTTAGAAAAAATGGAATCTAAGACCATGAGTATGTTAGTAACAACAGGTCTAGGAGTAATGGTTCTCTTAATATTTGCTGTATTAATGTTAATGGGAACATAATAAAAATATAAAATATTGATATAATAAATAAAAAATGATATAATAATAAAGTAAAAAATAGGGAGGGAAGTAGCAATAGCAGCAGTAGCGGCATTCTTCTATGCGTTTGTCTGGCCTAAAATTAAAGGCAATATAGGAAATAGTACTAAGTGTGCAAATGCAATATGTAGTTGTCAAGGTTCTGGTGCATGTACAGATTGTACATATATTAATGAAGAAGGCAAAGAAGAAAAAGTAACTTGTGTACTAAAAGATTAATAGAAGAATGCCGCTAGCGATTGCTACTAATCCTCAAGAAAAGAGGAGGAAAATAAAAAATGAAAGAAGCCACAGGAGAATTAAATATGACTGTAATAACTGTAGTAGCAATAGCAGCAGTAGCGGCATTCTTCTATGCGTTTGTCTGGCCTAAAATT
>CAOLUI010000002.1 GCA_948479395.1 uncultured Bacilli bacterium
TGAAGCTTATAGATTAAAGAGAGGAAGTATTGAAGGAAAAGGAGAATTAAGTTACAGATTAAAGTTATGGATGGATGAGAGTGTAGAATCAACAGAATCAATGAACAAGAGATTTATAAGTTAGATAAGTGTAGTCGCAAGTACAGAAGCTCCATCCCAAAATTTAATAGAGTATCTTCAAACCTTACAATCAGAAGAACTAGTAGAAGATGATTTTGGTAATTTAAGATATATAGGAGCAGACCCAAATAATTATGTATTATTTAATAATGAGTTATGGCGAATAATAGGAGTAATGAAAGATATAGCGAATTCCGATGGAACAAAGGAAGACAAAATCAAACTAGTAAGAAGTGATAGTATAGGAAGTTATGCTTAGGATAATAATGGTTATGGTGAAAGTGATTGGAGTAATAGTGCTTTAAAAAAAGTGTTAAATGAAGAAGCATATTATAATCGAACAAATGGAAAGTGTCCAAAATCTCATCATAATTCTACAGAAGATTGTGATTTTACTTCTATTGGATTAACAGAAGATGCTAAAGGAATGATAAGTGAAAGCGTATGGAACTTGGGGGGAAGTAATACATCTAGTATAATATCAAAGGAATTTTATGAAAGAGAAAGAGGAAGTGATGTATATAGCAAGTATAAAACAAAATGGACAGGGCAAGTTGGATTAATATATCCAAGTGATTATGGATATGCGACTGCGGGAGACGCTACAACAGATAGGAGTACATGTTTAAATACAAGTTTATCCGATTGGAATGGAAGTAATGTAGAAGATTGTAAAACTAATGATTGGTTGTATAAAAATAGTGAAGATCAATGGACTATGGCACGTAACCCTTCTGATCCTACACAGATTTTTGCATTATATTCTACAGGACAAGAGTATTTTAATCGTGCTTTTAATGAATGCGAGATACGTCCATCAGTATATTTAAATTTAAATACAGGAATAAAGATTGGAGAAGTAGGTTCAAGTACCTCACCATTTGTTTTAAAGAAATAATTTATTAATCATCAAATATTTGATGATTTTTGTATGGATCAATATTATAATATACACTATTTAACAAACAAAGTCGTAATGTTTTGCCAAACTTCCATTGTACGTTAAATCGTGTCTAATCTTACGATTGATAATATAATTATTGCTATTTCTGAGCGTTATAGTGAAATTTTTTGTTTGACATTAATTTTTGATTTTCTTCATTTTTTTTTTGATTTAAGGTATAATATTTTTAGGAGTGAATGTTATGTATTTAGTAAATGGACATAATGTTTTTATTGTAGTTTTTGTAACATTTCTTTGTAGTTTAGTGACAACTCCAATTGTAAGAAGAATTGCAGTGCATATTAAAGCTTTAGATTATCCGAATGCCAGAAGACTTAATAAAGTAGCTATGCCTACTATTGGAGGTTTAGCAATATTCTTTTCTTTTATGTTAGGATATATGTTATATGCTAGAAGTAGTATTCAAATGTTATCGATATTAATGGGAAGTTTTATTTTAGTATTAATGGGGATTATTGATGATATAAGTCCTATTAAAGCTAAATATCAGTTAGTAGCTCAGATAATAGCAGCGGGAATAATTACTTTTTATGGCAATATAACTTTGGATTATATAAGCTTTTTGGGATTAAATTTAACTTTTTTAGCTCCTTGGAATTATATTATTACGATAATAATTATTGTTGCTATTGTTAATGCAATTAATTTGTCTGATGGTTTAGATGGATTATGTTCGGGGGTAAGTGCTATTTATTTTTTAACTATTGCTATAATTGCTTTTATTATGAATACAAAAGAGGGGCTAGATACAACATTAGCATTAATAATGTTGGGTTCTATTTTAGGATTTTTGGTTTATAATTTTCCTCCTGCGCAGATATATTTGGGAGATACGGGAAGTAATCTACTTGGATTTATTATTGCAGTAACAGCTCTTTTGGGGTATAAAACAGCAACTTTTACTTCTTTAATTATTCCCTTGGTTATTTTAGCAACCCCGATAATAGATGTTTTGTTTTCTATCATTAGACGAATTTCTAAGGGGCAGAACCCTTTTAATACACCCGATAAGCAACATTTGCATCATCAATTATTAAAAATGCAGTTTTCTACGCGTTCATCTTTGTTGATAATTTATGCAATAGATATTTTATTTGCGGGTATTTCAATATTTTATGCTTTAGGAAATACTTATTATGCAATATTTATATATATTGGTCTTATGATTATTTTTTTGTTTATTGTATTAAAAACAGATATTTTATTTAAGCGAAGTAAGGATAAAAAAAATGAAAAGAATACTTAATTTATATAAGAATTATGAAGAAATTATAAATTATTTGGTGGTTGGGGTTTTGACGACTATAGTGAGTTTAATTATTTATTTTGGTTGTGTTAAAACTTTTTTAGATGCTAATAATCCTTTTGAAATACAAATAGCTAATTTTATATCTTGGTTTGGTTCTGTAAGTTTTGCTTATATAACAAATCGCTTGTTTGTTTTTAAAAGTAAATCAAAAAAATATATTAAAGAAATAGTAAGTTTTTTTTCCGCAAGAATATTGACTCTTTTAATGGATATGGGAGTAATGTTTGTTTTAGTTACAATATTAAAAGAAAGTGATACAATTGCTAAGTTATTAAGTCAAATCATGGTAATAATTGCTAATTATGTTTTTAGTAAGTTATTTGTTTTTAAAAAAAGAAAAGATTCTTAAGAAGGAGTCTTTTTTCATGTGTTATAATATTTTAAAAAGGTGATAGTATGTTAAAAAAAATTGATAAGTACTTAGGGTATTTTATTATATTTTTACCCTTTCTAGATTTTATTACAGGAATTCTTACTTGGAATGAGATTAGTTATAGTCTAGGCTTTATAATAAAAGGAGTGTTTTTGGTATTTGTAATAATTTATCTTTTGGTAAATTATCCTAATAAAAAAATATTCTTATTGATGGGATTTTATTTTGTAATATATTTTTTATATTTATTAATTAATGATAAGAATTTAATTTTAGAAATAACTAATATTATTAAAATTTTTTATTTACCTATTTTAATTTTATTTTTTACAATTTATAAGAATTCTAAAATTACTAAAAAAGAAATTAGTTATGTTTTATTTATTTATTTATTACTTTATTTAGGACCAGTATTTTTGGGATTGGGACATAATATTAAAGAGATATATCCTAATAAAGATTTGTATTTATCTTATTTTTATATTGGCAATGAATTAGTTAATATTTTTATTGGTTTATTGCCTATTGTTGTTTTGTATTTAATAGAGAGTAATAGTAAATTGTTAAAAGTTTTATTTTCAGTTTTATTATTTTTAGGAATTTGTTTATTAGGAACGAAAGCATTTTATTTGAGTTTAGGAATAATTTTAATATATTTTTTGATTCAATATCGCCGAGAGTTTTTTCAAAGTTTGAAAAAGAATCAATTAAAGTTTTTACTTTTGATAGCGGTGATTATGGTGGGATTAATTGTTTATTTACCTAAAATGAATTTATATCAAAATATAAAAACCGCATTAAATTATTATGAAATAGAGCATTTTAGAGATTTATGCTCTTGGGAAAATTTGGACCATGTTGTTTTTAGTAATCGTCTTTCTTTTTTAAAAAGTGTTAATAATACTTATGTAGAAAGTGATTCTTTAGAAAAGTTGTTAGGTTTGGGAAGAGAAAAAATTATAGCTGTAAAGGATGTAGAAATGGATTGTTTTGATATTTTTTATAGCTTAGGATTAGTAGGGACGGCTTTTTATGTTCTTTTCTTTATTTGGGTTTTAAGGCAGACTAAGCTTAAAAATGTTTATAAGTTTAGTATTATTTTAGTGGTTGTTATTTCTTGTTTTTCGGGTCATGTTTTGTTAAGCCCAATGGTTAGTACTTATATAGCATTATTGTTTTTAGTTTCAAAAAATGATTTGGGTAAAGAAATACGAGATATTTTATTGGTTAGTAACATGTATCCTAGTGATAATTATCCTCATTATGGAATATTTGTGAAGAATACTTATGAACTTTTAAAAGCAAATCAGTTGAAGATTGATTTAGTAGTTATTTATAAAACCAATAATAAGTTAAAAAAGATATTATATTATTTAAAGTTTTATTTAAAATCTTTTTGGTTAGCTTTATGGAATAATTATGATTATATTTATGTGCATTTTGTTTCTCATTCTACTAAAGGGATATTTATTCCATTTATTTGTTCTAAAAATACAAAGTTAGTTTTAAATACACATGGTAATGATATTGTAGCTGATTATGATTTTGAAGTAAGAAATGAAAAGATAAGTGCTAAGTATTTAAAAAGAGCGGATAAAGTTATTGCTTCATCTGATTATTTTAAAGATGTCTTAAAAGATAAATATAATATTGAGGATGATAGGATTGTGGTTTATCCGGCTGGAGGCGTTGATTTAAAAAAATTTAAAGTGATGAATAAAGAAGAGGCGTTGAAAAAGTTAGGTTTGAGTAAAGATAATAAGTATTTTGGATATGTAGCTCGAATTGAAAAAGATAAGGGATATGATACTCTTTTATTAGCAATAAATGAACTTAAAAAAGAGAAGAAATTGAAGGATAATGTTAAATTTATAATTGTGGGAAGTGGACAAGAAGAAAACATTTTAGAGAAAATGATTACGGAATATAAGTTATCCTCTTATATTGTTCGAAAACCATTGGTTGATCAGAAAGAATTAGTATATATATTTAATGCAATAGAGGCTTTTATTTATCCCACAAAAAGAAAGAGTGAGAGTTTAGGTTTAACAGGTTTGGAAGCAATGGCTAGTGGTTCTTTAGTAATTGGTAGTAATAAGTATGGACCAAGTTCTTATTTGGTTGATGGAAAAAATAGTTTGACTTTTAATCCTTATGATTATAAAGAATTAACTAAAAAAATAGAAGAAGTTTTAAAAATGAAAAAAAAGGATAAAGATAAATTAGTTAAAAGTGCCTATGAAACTTGTGAAGAGTATAGTATAGAAAAAACTAAAGATATTTTATTAGATATATTTAAATAATAAAGAACCTATAAGAAAAAGATTATAGGTTTTTGTTTTTTTATATGATAAAATATTTATAGAGGGTAAATATGAAAAATGGAATAGTAATTTTAAATTATAATGATTTTGAAAATACCAAATTAATGTTAGATGAGATTAAGAATTTTAAAGTGTTAGATTATATAATTGTTGTGGATAATAAAAGTAAAGATGATTCTTTAAAAAAGTTAAAAAAATATGAAAGTAAAAAGATTAAAATTGTCGAGACTTTAGAAAATCAGGGGTATGCCGCTGGGAATAATGTAGGAATTAGATATTTAATTGATAATTATAAAGTTGATAATATTATTATATCTAACCCAGATATTATTGTAAGAGAAGAAGATATTAAAGTGTTAATAAGTGATCTAGAGAAAAAAGATATCGCAGTTATTGCCCCAGTTGTTAAAGAACCTAATGAAATATCTAGAGGATGGAAGTTACCTACATTTTTTTCAGAATTATTATCAAATGTTCCTTATTTTCATTTTTTAGAGAATAAAATACTTAGTTATAAGGAAGAAGATTATCAAAAAGATTTGACGCAGGTTGAGGTTGTTAAAGGGTGTTTTTTTATTATAAAAAAAGAAGTTTTTGAAATAATAGATTTTTTTGATGAGGGAACTTTTTTATATTATGAAGAAATTATAATTGGAAAAAAGTTAAAGGAATTAGGATATAAAACTTTTGTAGATAATAGAGTAAGCGTTATTCATGCTTTAAGTAAAAGTGTGGATAAGAGTATTAATCGGATAAATAAGTTTAAAATATTAAAGAAAAGTCAATTTTATTATGAAAAGTATGTGAATAAGTGGGATGTTTTTAAATTGATTTTGTTAAGAATTTCTTATTATGTAGATTTATTTTTAGTAAGTGTGATTAATTTGTTTAGGAGGTGAATAAACCATGAAAAATATTATTATTATTGGTTCTCGAGGGTATAAAGCAAGATATGGTGGATGGGAAACTTTTGTTACTAATTTAGTAGAAAATTATAATGATAAAGATACTAAATTTCATATTCCAGAACTAACTAACGATAAGTTTAATAAAAATAAAATAATCCAAAAAGATAGAGTTGATTGTTTACAAGTTTATTCTCCTAAGGTTGGTTTTGTTACGATGTTTATTTATGCAATTAAAGCTTTAAAAAAAATTAATAAATATATTGAAAAAAATAATTTGGATAATGTTGTGGTATATATTCTTGGATGTCGAGTTGGACCTTTTTATCATCATTTAATTAAACCTTTACAAAAAAAAGGAATAAAAGTTTATTTAAATCCTGATGGTTTAGAGTGGATGAGAGATAAATGGAATTTTTTAATTAAACAATGCTTTAAAATAAGTGAGTATTTTATGGTGAAGAATAGTGATGGAATTATATGTGATTCTAAAGCCATAAAAAATTATGTTGATATGAGATATAAAAAGTTTAATAAAAAAACTTATTTTGTTGCATATGGAGCTTATTTAAAGCAAAAAGGTGATAAAAATATTGTAGTAAATGATTTGTTTAAAAAGTATAAAATAAAAGAAAATAATTATTATCTTATTGTAGGAAGATTTGTGCCAGAGAATAATTATGAGTTAATAATTAAAGAGTTTATGGAATCTAATACGAAAAAAGATTTAGTTATTATATCTAATGTAGAGGAAAATAAATTTTATAAAGAATTAAGAGAAAAAACCAATTTTGATCAGGATAAACGAATTAAGTTTGTGGGAAGTGTTTATGATAAAGAAGCTTTAGTTTATATAAGAAAAAATGCTTATGCTTATATTCATGGACATTCTGCAGGAGGAACAAATCCATCTCTTTTAGAGGCTTTGGCAACAACGAAGATAAATATTTTATTTAATGCAGTTTATAATGTAGAAGTTGGTATGATGGCGGGGTTGTATTTTAGTAAACAAGAGGGAGATTTAAAAAGGATTATTGAAAAAGTGGATAAGTTGGAAAAGGAAGATATTGAAAAATATAGTAAATTAGCTAAAGAAAGAATTAAGAAGGAATATACTTGGAAGATTGTGGTTGATAAGTATAAAAAAATTTGGGAAGAAGTTGAGAATAAATGAAAAAGATTTTAAAAAAGACTAAATTATATAATTGGTATGCTAATGCTAATAAAATTAATGAGACTAATCTACGAATTTCAGAGTTAGAAAGAAAGGTTATGCAAAGTCAAGAGCAAATAAAATGTTTAAATGATTTTGTGATAAAAAATCTTAAGATAGCCAATGAGAATCTTTTTGCAACTATTTTTCATGATACTATAAAGAATAGTGAATGGTTAAATATTCCTTTGTCTTTATCATCAGGAGCGATAGGTTATCCTTTTGCTTATATTTTGTATCGTATTTTAGATGAAATTGAACCAAAACATATTTTAGAAACAGGAATGGGGCAATCGACGAAGATAATTACGGAATATGTGAAATCTCATAAAAATGTAGGACATGACGTAGTAGAACATGATAAGGAATGGATTGAGTTTTTTAAAACAAATACAAATATGAGTGAGTTTCAAAATATTCATTTATTGAAGAATTATAAAAAGAAATTTAAAGGGATAGAATTAAATGCTTATAAAAATTTTAAAGAAGAATTTAAGGGGCAGAAGTTTGATTTAATTACTATTGATGGTCCTGTAGGAGTTGGGCAAGAATATTCAAGAATGGATATTTTGGATATTATTCCAGATTGTTTAGAACAAAAATTTATTATTTTGATTGATGATTGCGAAAGAGTGGGAGAACAAAGAACTATTGAATTATTAGAACAAAAATTAGAAGATAATAAAATTAAATTTCATAAAGGATATCAGTATTGGGGGGTTACAAGTGTTTATATATGCGTGTCTGATGATTTAGAATTTTTATGTCATATCTGATTGGAGAATGAAAAAATGAATAATACTTGTGTGTATACTTGTATTACAGGGGATTATGACAACTTAATTGAGTTAAAAAATAAAGAAAAAGGAATTGATTATCTTTGTTTTACTAATAATAAAAGGATAAAGTCTAAAACTTGGAAAGTTATTTATATTGAAGATAAAACTTTAACAGATGTTCAATTAGCAAGAAAAACGAAAATATTAGGAAATGAGTATACTAAAAAATATGATGTAACAATTTGGATGGATGGAAATCAATTTTTTAAAAGAAGTATTTATGATTTTTTAGATACTTTTGTTAATAATCAGGAAGCAGATTTTATATCTTTTAAACATCATGCTAGAGATTGTATTTATGAAGAAATTAATGCTTGTATGCAATTTAAAAAAGAGGATAAACAGAAGCTTTTAAAATTAAAAGATTTTTATATAAAAGAAAAATATCCGGCTCATAATGGTTTAATTGAATCAAGTATTATTGTTAGAAAAAAGGGAAATGAATTAGTTTTAAAAACGATGAAGATGTGGTTTGAATATTTAGTGAAATATACTAAAAGAGATCAATTAACTTTTAATTATTGTGTGTTTAAAACAAAAATGCCTATATTTTATATTGATCTAAATATGTGGGATAATGAATGGACAGGATATTACTCTCATAAATCAGAAAATAAGAGATTAGATTTTTATCGTTTATATTTTGGGGATAGTAATGATTTTGAAATAGAGAAATGTGTTGATGGTTATTATAAACGGAATAAAGATTATTATGAATTTGATATTATTATTCCTAATGATACTAAGGAAATAGAACTAGAGTTAAGTGAGAAGATAAATTTAATGATAGACAGTTTTGAAGTTAAATATTATAAAAAAATAGTTATAGTTAAATTTAATTTTTGTGAAGTAAATAATAATATTTATTTTTATGATAAACCAATTTTTTTGTTTAAGGGAGAGTTTAAAAAAGGGACTTTGCTTAAGTTTAGAGTTAAACTAAAAGAATTTATAGATGATGGTTTTACGGAATTTTTAGAGGAAGTAAAAAGTTTAAAAACTACTCAGTTTGATTTACAAAAAAATATAATGGAAAAGGAAAAATTAATAAAAAAACAGGGCAATATTATAAAGTATAATGAGAATGCTTTGAAAGATATAGAAAGTAAATATTTGAAAATTATAAATAGTAAAAGTTGGAAAATAATTGCAAAATTTCAAAAATTAAAAAGTTTTATGTTTAAATGAATATGTAGATAGTAGTATTAAGATATGATATAATTAAGTAAATATGGAGGCAAAAATGAAACAAAAGAATTCTAATTATTCAATTAGTGTAATTGATGTAAAAAAATCATTTAAATTGTTTTATGAAAAACCAACAACTTTAAAAGAACGTTTAGTTTTTTGGAATAAGAAAAAAAGCGATGAACATGAAGTTTTAAAAAATATTAATTTAAATATTAAAAAGGGAGAAACTGTTGCTTTAATAGGAACAAATGGAAGTGGTAAATCAACTCTTTTAAAATTGATGACTAAAATTATATATCCGACAACTGGGAAAATTATTACTAATGGTAAGCTAACTTCGTTATTAGAATTAGGGGCTGGTTTTCATCAAGATTTTACAGGAAGAGAAAATATATATTTTAATGCTGCTATTTTTGGTTTAACCAAAAAAGAAATCGATGAAAGATTAGAAGATATTATAGAATTTTCTGAATTAGGAGAATTTATTGATAGTCCTGTTCGAACTTATTCATCAGGTATGTATATGCGTCTTGCTTTTTCAGTTGCCATTAATGTAGAGGCTGATATACTATTAATAGATGAAATTTTAGCAGTAGGAGATCAACACTTTCAAGATAAATGCTTTGAAAAATTAAAAGAATTGAAAAATAGCAATAAAACAATAGTTATTGTTAGTCACAGTTTAGGAGCAGTAAAATTGTTATGTGATCGAGCTGTATGGCTTTTTAATGGTGAGGTTAAAATGGATGGAAAAACAAATGATGTTATTGATGAATACTTAAAGGTGTGTGGATAATGATAAGTTTTTTTCAAGAATTGTATAAATATAGAGAACTTTTAAAAACGAATGTTAAAAAAGAAATTAGAGGAAAATATAAAGGCTCTTTTTTAGGAGTTTTATGGTCTTTTATAAATCCATTATTAATGACATTGGTGTATGCAATTGTTTTTCCTTTTATTTTAAAAAATACAACTCCCCATTATGTAACTTATTTGATAATTGGCATTTTACCATGGAATTGGTTTACGATGGTGATTGCTCAGGGGACAACATCATTTTTATCTAATGCTGGGATTATTAAAAAAGTTTATTTTCCAAGAGAGATCATACCCATAAGTGTTGTTACGAGTGGACTTGTTAATTTTTTGATATCATGTTTGATTATTATAGTATTTCTAATATGTAGTGGAATTGGCTTTAGTAAGTATATTTTATTTTTTCCAATAATTTTGATTGCAGAATATATAGTTTGTTTAGCCGTAGTATTTTTGACTAGTGCAATAAATGTATATATAAAAGATGCCGAGTATATAATTAATTTTTTAGTAACGATGTTATTTTATGCGACACCTGTATTATATACGATGGATATGTTTCCAGCTCGATTTCAAAAAATTTTGTTATTAAATCCTTTAGTAACTATTATTAATAGTTATCGAAATATTTTCTTTTATCAAGTGATGCCAGGAATTAAGTCGCTTTTAATAATTATTTTAGTGGGATTAGTTCTATTGTATTTTAGTTATAAAATATTTAAAATGTTGGAAAAAGGTTTTGCTGAGGAATTATAATGAAAATAGCGGGAGTAGTTGTATGGTATAATCCAACAAATGATGACAAAAAAAACATTTATAGCTATTTGGAAAGTTTAGATAAATTATATATTTTTGATAATAGTAGTAAGAAAAACGATTTTAAATTGGATAAAAAAATTGAGTATATTTTTGCTGGAGAAAATGAAGGTATTGCTAAAGCATTAAATGTTACAGCCAAAAAAGCTATTGAAGACGGGTATGAATGGTTACTTACAATGGATCAAGATACAGTTTTTGAAAATGAAAAATTAGAAAAATTAAAGAAGTTTATTGATAAAAAGGAAGCTAATGTCGCTATTATTTGCCCATGGTTAGAGACTAAATTAAAAATAGAAAAAAGTAAACAAGAACTAGATTATCCTTTAGATGTAATGACTTCTGGTAATTTGTTAAATTTAGCTATTTATAAAAAAATAGGGGGCTTTTTAGAGGAATTATTTATAGATGGTGTAGATATGGAATTTTGTTTACGTTTAAAAAAGCATGGCTTTAAAATAAAGAGAGTTAATTCGATATCTATTAAACATAATTTAGGGAATATTACTTATAAAAATTTTTTAAAAAAAAGTTTATTATGTATGAATCATAATTATGTAAGATATTATTATAGAGTAAGAAATTATCATTATATACATGATTTATATTATGATATTGAACCAGAATATTGTAAAAATATTATTAAATTTAGAGCAATGATTTGGTGTATAGTTTTTTATGAAAAAGATAAATATAGAAAGTTACGTGCTGTATATGAAGGCTATAAAGATTATAAAAAAGGGATTAAGGGAAAATATTATCATTGAGGAGTTATAATATGAAAAAAGATAAAATAAAATATTTAATAAGTAAATCATTAAAAACACTGAAAGAAGAAGGAATTATTAAATTAATAAAAAAGATTTTTAGATATATTAAAATTAAAATTCATAAAACTAAACTTTCTTCTTGCAAAGATGTATTATTTATTAATGGGTGTTATCTACCTCATCCTGAAAGATATCGAGTTGATCATCAAATGGAACAATTAGAATCTTATGGTTTATCAGTTAATAAAATTTTTTTTGAAGATTTAGATATTTCGATGTTAAAGTTTTATAGATGTTTTGTTTTTTTTAGATGTCCAATAACGGAACAAATAGATAAATTTATTGATAAAGCACATTATTTTAATAAAAAAGTGTTTTTTGATATAGATGATTTAGTAATTAATACAAAATATACAAATACAATTAAATATGTTCAAGAAATGTCTCAAAGTGAAAAACATATTTATGATGATGGTGTTAATCGAATGGAAAAGACTTTACAGAAATGTGATTATATTATTACTTCAACGGATTCATTAGCACATGAATTAAAAAAATATGGAAAAGAAGTCTTTGTTAATAGAAATGTTGTGTCTGAGAGAATGGTTGAATTATCTAAAGATGCAGTAAAAGATAGAATAAAAAACGAAAATGAAATTGAAATAGGGTATTTGAGTGGGAGTATTACTCATAATCCTGATTTTGAATTAATTAAAGATTCATTAATTAAAATAATGACTGAATATGATAATGTTTATTTACGTTTAGTGGGATATTTAAATATTCCAAAAGAATTTGATTGTTTTAAAGATAGAATAAGAGTAAGTCCTTTTGCTGATTGGCAAGATTTACCTAAAATAATTGCTAAATTGGATATAAATTTAGCTCCAATTGAAGAGTCTATTTTTAATGAAGCAAAATCTGAAAATAAATGGACAGAGGCGGCCTTGTGTAAAGTGGTTACTGTTGCTTCAGACTTTGGGGCATTTAAAACGAAAATTAAAAATAATGAAACTGGTTTATTATGTAAAACAAAAGATGATTGGTATAAAAAATTGAAATTTTTAATTGATAATCCAGAGGAAAGATATCGTATGGCTAATAATGCTTATGATTATGTTTTAAAAAATTGTGTTGCTACTTATTCAGGATTAGCTTTAAAGAAGTTTATAACTAGTAAACTAGTAAAAAACTTTGCCTTTGTTTTGCCTACTACAAATATTAGTGGTGGTGTAAATGTAGTGATTAAACATTGTAATATTTTACGTAATGCGGGTTTTGATGTTTCAATTTTAAATATGGCTCAATCTGATGAAAATATTATCAATAAAGATGGAGAAATTAATGTTATAAGTGTATTAAAAACTGATATATTTGGGATATTTAATACTATGATTGCTACTTTATGGACTACTTTAGAATTTATAAAGTCTTATCCACAAGTTAATAAAAAATTATATTTGGTTCAAAATTTTGAAACTAATTTTTTGAATTATGGAAGTATTTCTAAAAGAGTTGCTAATGCTACATATAATTCATTAGATGATATAGAATACATTACTATATCAAAATGGTGTGAAAAATGGCTTAAGGAAGATTATGAAAAAGATTCTAAGTATGCTCCAAATGGGATAAATTTAGAACAGTTTCCTTTTAAGGAAAGAAATTTTAAAGGAAAAATTAAAGTTTTAGTTGAAGGAAACAGTGATGATTATTATAAAAATGTTGATGAAAGTTTTAGAATAATAGATAAATTGGATAAATCCAAATATGAAATCCATTTTTTATCTTACCAAGGTGAACCTAAAGAGTGGTATTATGTTGATAAGTTTTATCATAAGGTTCCATATGATGAAGTGGGAAAAATTTATCAACAAGCTGATATTTTAATAAAATCAAGTATTTTAGAAAGTTTTTCCTATCCTCCATTAGAAATGATGGCTACGGGTGGTATTTGTGTGGTTGTTCCAAATGATGGAAATATAGAATATTTAAAAGATGAAGATAATTGTTTGTTTTATGAACAAGGTAATATAGATGAAGCAGTTGAAAAAATTGAAAGAATTAGAAATGATAGTAAATTAAGAGAACATTTAATTAAAAATGGCTTAAAAACGGCTGAACAAAGAAGCTGGGAAAAAATCGAAAAAGATATAAAAAAGCTTTATATGTAGCAAGATGTTAAATAAGAATGACTTTAAATATAAGATTTTCAATATTTTGGAAATTGTGTAGGGCAAGTCATTTTTTATTTTATTAGGTTTTAATCTATAGAAAAGTGAATTGCTTTGAAGTTTTACGATATTTTATTTTTTATAGGATTGCCATATGTAAAATACGTTTTAGTTGCTTTTCGCTTGAAATTGATGATATACTTTTATTAGGAGAGTAGTATGAAGTTTAAATTGAGATATTTGATTTATGGAATAATTGGGTTAGTTATAATTTTGATTAGTGTTTTATTGAAATTTAATGTAAATACTACAATTGGAAATAGTAATATTGTCGCAGTTGATTTTAAAAATGATATGAAAATTGAGAAAAGTTTTACTTCTTTATATAATGATTTAAATAAGATTGGGATTAAATTTGCAACATATATGTCTAAAAATAATCAAGGTGTTATGAATGTAAGAATTATTGATAATTCTAATAATTTGGAAATATATAATCAAGACATAAAATTAAAAAATATTGTTGACAATGAATTTTATTATTTTGATTTTAATAACCAAAAAGAATCTAAAAATAAAGAGTATAAAATAATTATAAAAGTTAAAGAAATGGATGATGATACGAATATAGGTATATGGGGCGATTATTCTTTAGATGAGATGGTAAAAGTTGATGCAAAAGCGATTGATAAAGATTATGTAATTATGGTAAATGGGAAGAATAATGATTATAAATTATTGTTATGTTTGGCTTTTTATGGAGTTATTATAGCAATGATTGAAATCTTAAAAGAAAATGGTGGGAAGGTTAGAAAATGAAAGTTTTAGATAAATTAGAAAATTTGAAAAATAAACATAAGTTTTTAATATTAATCATTATTTCTGCACTTATCTTTGCATTTAACGCTTTATTTTATAATCATCAAATATTAAAAATCGATAAAGACAATCGAAATTATTTAGTAGATTTTAATAAAAAAAGTGAAATAAAACAAATAAATTTAAAAGGGAAATATGTACGAGAATTAACGATTAAGTATAAAACATCAGATGATTTTCTTATATCGTATAATGGAGAAGTAGCAAATAATTATGGAGTATATAAAGAATTTAAAAAGGAAGAAACGTGTTATAGTTATGCAGATTCTTGTGGAATAAGGATAAATCAAAAAGTTGGAATTTTAAATATAGATATAGATTCTTCTGATGTAGATTTGTTAGAAATAAGTGTTAATAATAGTTTTTATTTTAATTGGGTAACATTTGTTTTTTGGTTTGTTTTGATAAATTTAATATTAGTAATTGTTATGTATAAATCTTATTTTAGTAAAAAATTGCATGTTTTAACTTTTTTGATTTGTGCATCACTCGGCTTTTTACTTTTAATTTCGGAGCATAATATGACAACGACAACTTTGGATGATGATAATCATTATGGTGTTTTTAATTCATTAAATAAAACTAGTGATGAGACAAGTGTTACTAATTATTATTTAGAAAATTGTTTTGTTAATTTTCGCAGTCAAGATACATTATTTGAAAAGAAAAATTTTCAAAATTTTATGAATGAAAATTCCAAAGTGAAAATTGCTAATTTTAAATCAGATGTTAATTTATTAAATACAAATAAAATTAATTATTTACCATTAGCTTTATTATTAAAAGTATTAAATATAATAGGAGTGAAACAAACAGTAGCTTTCTTTTTGGGAAGAGTAATGCAACTTTTAATGTATACTATTGTTATTTCATTAGCTGTTAAAATTATGCCTAATTATAAGTTATTAATGATGATAATTGGAATACTCCCACAAAGTATATTTTTAGCGACTAATTATAGTTATGATCCAACGGTTACAGCATTTTTACTTTTAGCTTTTTCTTGTTTTGCCAATGAATATTTTAATAAAGATAAAAAGATTAAAAAAAGTAATATTTTGATATTTATCTTTGCAGCATTATATGGAGCATTCCCGAAAGCTATTTATTCACCCATTATATTGCTTATGTTATTATTGCCTAAAGAAAAGTTTTATTCAAATAAACAATACAAATGGTTTAGAGGGATAATAGTTTGTTTATTTATTCTTAGTATGGCGACATTTCTTTTACCTCTAATTACTGATCCATCAGCAAGAGCAGATACTAGAGGGGGAGATACCTCATCGGTTAGACAATTAAAATTAATGTTTCATTGTCCTATTTCTTTTATTAAAACTTTTTGGAATGAAGCTATTTTGAATACTTTTGGAAGACTGCTTTCGCCAGTAACTTTGGGGCAATTTTCTTATTATGGAAGTATGGGTTTAGATACAAGTTATTTTCTTTTCCTAATATCATTAATTATTGCTTTTGTTTCTGAAAAAAAGCGTAGCAAAATTCTTTTAAAGGATAAAATTATAATGATATTAATTTATATATTTATTATCTGTTCAATTTGGGGATCAATGTATTTATTATTTACGCCAGTGGGAGAAGCAACAATTAATGGAGTACAAAATAGATATTTTATTCCATTATTATTGCCAATTATTTATTGTTTTTCAAATATTAAATTGAAAAGTGAGATGAATGATAAAAGTTTAATGGTTACATGTTCTCTAATAAGTATTATTGCTATTACTTTACTAATTTATAATCTTGTGATTAAAATGTATTGTTTGTAGAAAAGATGTGATGCAAGAATGGAAAAAAAAGATAAAGTTTTATTTGTTATACCGGCTTATAATGAAGAAGAAAATATTGCCAAAGTTTTAAATGAAATAAAAAATGATGCTTCTTTTGCGGATATAGTAGTTTTAAATGATTGTTCTAGGGATAATACAAAAGAGATTGTTGAGCAAAATAATGTTAAATGTATTACTAATATTTTTAATATGCGATATGCTTGGAATGTTCAAACTGGTATTAAATATGCCTATCAAAATAATTATGATTATGTGATTCAATTTGATGCTGATGGGCAACATATTGCTAAAGAGGCGATTAAATTATATGAAAAGATGAAAAAAACTAATTGTGATATTGTAATAGGTTCAAGATATTTGAAAGATACTGGTTATCCTTGTCCTTTATTTCGAAGAATAGGAACAAGAATTTTTGAATTTGTAATTAAACTTTTTTGTAAACAAAGAATTGCTGATCCCTTATCAGGATTTCAATGTTTAAATAAAAAAGTTATTGAAAGATATGCTATTATGGGAAATTATCCAGAATTCCCTGATGCTAATTTAGTAATAGAAATGTTGCTTTTGGGATATAAAATTGAGGAAGTTCCGGTTAAAATGCGTTTAAGAGAAGCGGGAGAGAGTATGCACGGGGGAGTTATAAAACCAATTAAGTATATGATAAATATGTTTTATACAATTATTTTTATTTTAATTCAATATCCAAGGAAAGGAAAATAGATAATGAAAAAGACTTATTTTATTATTATTGCTCTAGTTGTTTTTGTTTATATAATTAGGGAGATAAGAAAAAAAAGATTTTCTATTAAAGAAAGTTTTTGGTGGGTAATAGCAGCACTTGTGATGCTTATATTATCAATTTTTCCTTATTCTATAGATAGATTAGCCAACTTTTTAAAAATTTCTTATCCTCCTTCTTTATTGTTTGTTTTATGTATTGTTTTTTTAGTATTTATAAATTTTAGAAGTAGTAAAAAAATTGCAGAACAACAAGAAAAAATAATTGAATTGGGTCAAGAGCTTGCTATAATTAAAGATAAAGTAAGAGGAAAAAAATGAAAAAAAGCACAAAAGTAAATGTAATATATAATCTTATTTATCAATTACTTACAATATTATTACCCTTAGTAACAACTCCTTATATTTCAAGGGTACTTGGTGCCGATTCTGTAGGAATATATGGATATACTTTAGCAATATCCATGTATTTTATATTGTTTGGATCTTTAGGAATTTCGATGTATGGACAAAGAGAAATAGCTAAAAACCAAGACAATGCAAAGAAATATTCTGTTATTTTTTGGGAATTATGTATTATTCGTTTTATTACAATTTTTATAGCAATTATTATTTATTTAGCTTTGTTTTGTTTAAATAATCAATATTCTTTATATTATATTATTTTAATCCTTTATATTTTAGCTTCGGCTTTTGATATTAATTGGTATTTTCAAGGGATAGAAGATTTTAGTAAAACCGTAATTAGAAATATTATAGTTAAATCTTTAGGTTTAGTATTGACTTTTGTGTTTGTTAAAACGGCAAATGATTTATGGATTTATATGTTAATATTTGCTGCGACAGAGTTATTAGGCAATTTATCTCTTTGGTTTTATGTTCCAAAATATATTGAAAAGCCAAAGAGAAAAGAACTTAATTTAAAAAAACATTTTAAGTTAATTATGCTTTTATTAGTTCCGCAAATAGCTACTCAAATTTATACAGTTTTAGATAAAACGATGGTGGGATTAATAACAAAAGATATGAGTGAAGTAGGTTTTTATGAACAATCACAAAAAATTGCTAGAGCTGCATTAGTTATTGTAAATGCGATGCAAACTGTAATGAATTCTAAAGTAGCGAATGCCTATATAAAAAAGAATAATAAAGAACTTGTAAAAAATTTAAAAATTAATTTTGATTATGTATGGTTTTTAGGGATACCTTTAACAATTGGAATGGCTATAGTATCTAGTAATTTAGTTCCTTGGTATTTTGGTAATGGTTTTGATAGAGTAGAAAATATTTTAAAATTTATTTCGCCAATAATAATTATAATAGGATTAAATGGGGTTACTGGAATAGTTTATTTAATTCAAACAGAAAGACAAAATATTTATACTAGATCTGTAATTTTTGGGGCTTTAATAAATGTAGTTGCTAATTTTATTTTAATTAATTTATATGGAGCAGTGGGAGCGGCAATAGCATCAGTAATAGCAGAAATAGCAATATTTATATATCATTTTAAATATATAAAAAATGTGTATAAAATAAAAGATATATTTAAACAATCTAGTAAATGTTTATTTGCAGGTTTAGTTATGGCATTGGCTTTATTATTTTTTATAAATCGTTTGACTCCATCAATTATTCATACCATTTTTTTAGTAGGTATTGGGTTTATAACTTATATTGGAATATTATTTATAGTAAAATATGATTATATATGCAATATAATAAACAAAAGAAAAAAATTGAGGTAAAAGTATGAAATTATATTTAAGATTAATTTATAGATATTATCGATATACACATAATATAGGAAAAACAATATTGTTTGCAATAAAAGCAATATTTAAGTATTATTCGCCTAGTAAGAATTTAGAATCTACGGAACAGTTAAAAAGATTATTTAAAAAAATAGAGATTGTTATTCCAGAAAAGGGATTTGTTTACTTTATAGACATACATAAGACAATTACAAGAAAAAATCGAACAATAGATAATATTACAATTGATTATGAATTTATATTAGAAAATTCTTTAAATGACTTGCGAAAAAAAGCTCAGAAAATGAGAAATCAAGATTTTAAAGAAGAATTAATTCAAACGATAGAAGCAATAGAGTTATTAATAGATCGAATAATTGCTTTGAATATAAAAAATAATTGTATTCAATATATTAAAAATATTAAAGATAAGAAAGTATTATCTTTTGAGGATGCCTTACAAAGAATATTGTTTTTTAATCAACTTTTATGGCAAACAAATCATAATTTAAATGGTTTAGGAAGATTAGATTTGATTTTGGAAAAGTTTTATCAAGAAGATATTAAAAAGAATAAAATTACTAAGTCTAAAGCGACTTTATTAATTACTGATTTTTGTCAAGCGTTAAATAATTATTATTGGGTAAAAAGTAATGGATTAGTAGGAGATACAGGACAGGTGATTATTTTAGGAGGACTTAGGGATAATGGAACTTATTTTTCTAATGAATTAACGGAAATTTTTATAGAAGTAATAAAAAAATTACAAAAACCAGATCCAAAACTTATCTTAAGAGTTGCTAATGATATGCCATCAAATTTATTAGATATGGCTCTTCTATCAATCAAAACTGGAATAGGAAGTCCTCTTTTGTCTAATGATGAGGTAATTATTCCTAAACTTATTGAATTGGGATATGAAAAAAAAGATGCCTATAATTATTGTACTTCTGCTTGTTGGGAACCATATATTCCGGGAGTTTCTTTTGATCAAAATAATGTTGATACTTTTGTGTATGCTGAATCTTTAATTCAAGTTTTAGAACAGGAAAACTTAGAATCTATTAATAATTTTGCAGCATTTTATAAAAAGTATGAAGAATACTTAGAAAGATCTATCAATGATTTTATAAGGAAAGTAAATAGAATTCATTTTGTAAAAGACCCTTTAATTTCTTTAACTTCGCCTTCTTGTTATATGAATGAATACGATATTGGTGAGGGAGGAGCAAAGTATAATCATTTTGGTTTTACAACAGTTTCGATGTCTAATACGGTAAATTCGTTATTGATTATAAAAAAGTATTGTTTTGAGAAAAAAATATTATCTTTAAATGAGTTAAATAAGATTAGAAAAGAAAATTATGGAAGAAAAGAATATGTTGAAAAATTTAAAAAGGAAAAAAATAGGTATGGCGTTGATAATGAAGAAGTTATTGATTTGACGAAAAAAATAAGTCGAAAAGCATCTAGTATTTTTAGAAAACAAAAAAATTATCTCGGGGGAATATTTAAAATTGGATTAAGCTCACCATCTTATATAACAAAGAGTAAATTTCCGGCAACTTTAGATGGAAGAAAGAATAATGAACCATTTGATGTTCATATTTCTAATGAACTTGCTAGTTATACGGAGATAATAAATTTTGCAGCTAGTATGGATTATGGAGAAAATAGAATAAATGGAAATGTTGTAGATATTATGATGAATCCTATTTATTTGACAAATAATATGGAAAAAATAAAAACTTTAATACTAGTCGGAATTAAAAAAGGTTTTTATCAAATGCAATTTAATGTTGTTTCTAGCGAAATGCTTATAAAAGCTAAAAGTAATCCAGAAAATTTTAAAAATTTAATAGTTCGAGTTTGGGGTTTTAGTGCTTATTTTGTAGATTTACCAGAAAGTTATCAAGATTTACTAATAGAAAGAGCTTTAGAAAATGAAAGTAAGAATTAGTAATATTCAGCGCTTTTGTCTTCATGATGGGCCTGGTATTCGTACAACTATTTTTTTTAAAGGGTGTAATTTAAAATGTCCTTGGTGTTGTAATCCAGAAAATATGGATTATGAAATAAAGGAATTTGAAGAAGAAGGGATTGTAAAAAAATGGGGTTATGATATTGAAATAAAAGATTTATATAAGGAAATTATGAAAGATAAAGATTATTATCAAAATGAGGGCGGAATAACTTTATCAGGGGGAGAAGCATTATTACAAATTACGAAATATGAAGAGTTATTAAAGATGTTAAAAAAAGAAAAAATAAATATTTGTTTGGAAACTTCTTTAGCTGTGCCAGAAAAAAATGTTGAGATAGCTATGAAATATATAGATGACTATTTTGTAGATGTAAAGATATTATTAAAAAAAGAAGCACAAAATATTTTAAATTTAAATATTGATCTTTATCAACATAATTTGGATTTATTAATAAAAAATAATAAAAATATAACTTTAAGATTTCCGGTTAATAAAGAATATACTTCTAAGCAAAAAAATATTGAATTAATTGGAAAAGTATTAAAAGAAAATGCTAGTTTAAAAATAGAAATCTTTAAAACTCATAATTTAGGAGAAAGTAAATATCAAAAATTAAATAAGCAATATCAAAAAATTTTAGAGATATCAGATCAAGAATTAGAAGCAATTTATAAAGCATTAAAAAGATATACTCAAAATGTAAAAATAATAGAAATGTAGATGGTAATATGAAAAAAAAAATAGCTATATTTACAGGGTTTTATTTGCCTCATCTTGGAGGAGTTGAAACATATACATTTAATTTGGCAACGGAGTTAGTTAAACAAGGTTATGATGTGATAATTGTAACTTCAAATTATAATAATGAAAAAAATTATGTCAAAAATAAAATATCAATTTATAAATTACCAGTTTATAAATTATTTAAAAATAGATATCCGATTTTGAAAAAAAATAATGATTATAAATCATTAATAAATAAATTACAAGATGAAAATATAGATTATGTTTTATGTAATACAAGATTTTATACAACGTCTTTTTTAGCTGCAAATTTTGCGAAAAAGAATAATTTACCAATTATTTGTATTGATCACAGTAGCGGACATTTAAGTGTTGATAATAAAGTCTTAGATTTTTTTGGTGCTATTTATGAACATTTTCTAACTTTCAGATTAAAATATAAAATTAAAGATTATTATGGAGTTTCTAAAAGGAGTAATGAGTGGTTAAATCATTTTAAAATTAAAGCCTCGGGAGTTTTTTATAATTCAGTTGATAAAAATTTGTATAATGAATACAAAGATAAAAACTATAGAAAAGAATTTAATAATAAAATTGTTTTAAGTTATGTAGGAAGAGTTATTAAAGAAAAAGGGTTATATAATCTTTTGGATGCTTTTAAGTTATTAGAAAAAAAATATCAAAATCTTGTTCTGGTAATAGCAGGCGATGGAACTTCTTTAAATGATTTGAAAGAGAAATATAAGAGTAAAAATATTGTTTATTTAGGAGGAGTAGATCATGATGAAGTAATGAAACTATTGAGTCAAACAGATATTTTTATTCATCCATCAATGTATCCTGAAGGATTGCCTACAGTTATATTAGAAGCGGGATTAATGAAAAATGTTGTTTTAGCAACTGATCGAGGCGGAACAAAAGAAGTAATAAATAAAAAAACGGGGATTATTATTGAAGAAAATGTCGAATCAATTGTGGAAAATGTTGAAAAATTATTAAATAATGAAAAATTAATGAATGAATATAAAGAGAATATTCATCAAGAAGTGAAGGAAAAATTTACGTGGAATATTAATGCCCAAAAAGTAATTGAAGCTTTTGAAAGGAAAGAAAAAATGGATAATAGTAGTGTTAGTATTTTTGTAGCTGCTCATAAAAAGGCGAAATTTCCAGACGATAAAATGTATATACCTATTAGAGTAGGGGCGGCTTTAAATAAAGATGATTTTGGATATGTTCGAGATGATACAAAAGATAATATATCTAATAAGAATAAATCTTTTTGTGAACTTACTGCTACATATTGGATTTGGAAAAATGATAAATCAGATATAGTGGGTTTAACTCATTATAGAAGATATTTTTTTAAAAGAAAAAAGAAAATGGATTTTAAGAATATATTAAATAAAAAAGATATTATAAGTATTTTAAAGGATTATGATATTATTGTTCCTAATAGGACTTTTATAATAAAACATAATGCTAAAAATTCATGGTATAAAACACATATAGCAAAGGATTATGATTTAGTAAGAGATATTATTTCGGAAAAGTATCCTGATTATTTAGAAAGTTTTGATAAGTTTTCGAGGAAAAAGACTTTATATATTTGCAATATGTTTATTACAAGGAAAGAAATATTTGATGATTATTATTCTTGGTTATTTGATATTTTATTTGAGTTAGAAAAAAGAGTCGATATTAGCAAGTATGATGATTATAATAAAAGATTATTTGGTTTTATGTCAGAAAGATTGTTTAATGTATGGTTATTAAACCATAAAGAATTAAAAATTAAACGAATGCCTGTTTATAACACAGATAAGAGACCTTATAATCAATATTTAATGATAAATTAATGGTGGTGATAAAATGAAAAAATATGATTATGTAATAGTGGGTGCTGGTTTATTTGGGGCTACTTTTGCTCAAAAAGCGCATGCCGAAGGAAAGAAAGTTTTGGTTATTGATAAAAGAAGTCATATAGCAGGAAATATTTACACAGAGGAAGTAGAGGGAATTAATGTTCATAAGTATGGGGCCCATATTTTTCATACTGATTATAAGGATGTTTGGGATTATATAAATTCTTTTGGGGAATTTAATCGATATACTAATGCACCAATAGCTAGAATTGGAAATGAAATTTATAATATGCCGTTTAATATGAATACTTTTGCTAAAATATGGGATGATGTATTTACGCCAAAGGATGCGATAAGACATATAAATGAGGAGAAAAAGGAAATTACGGGAGAACCGCAAAATTTAGAAGAACAAGCAATTTCTTTGGTCGGAAGAACAATTTATGAAAAATTAGTGAAAGGTTATACGGAAAAACAATGGAATCGTGATTGTAAAGATTTACCAGCTTTTATTATAAAAAGATTACCAGTAAGGCTTACTTTTGATAATAATTATTTTAATGATAGATATCAAGGAATTCCCATTGGAGGATATACTAAGTTGGTAGAGAAAATGTTAGATGGAATTGAGGTAAAGCTTAATACTAATTTTTTTGATGATATAGAATATTATAAAGAAATAGCAGAGTATATAGTTTATACTGGTCCAATAGATGAATATTTTAATTATTCTTTGGGTACTTTAGAATGGCGAAGTTTAAAGTTTGAAACAAAGGTTTTAGATGAAGAAAATTATCAAGGAAATGCTGTTGTAAATTATACGGGTCATGAAGTAGATTATACTAGAGTAATTGAACATAAACATTTTGAATTTGGTAACCAAAGTAAAACAGTTATAACTTTTGAATATCCAGCAGATTATAAAGAGGGAATGGAAAAATATTATACAATAAATGATGAAAAAAATAATGAATTAGCAGAGAAATATCGTGATCTTGCGAAAAAGGAAGAAAAAGTTATTTTTGGTGGAAGACTTGCCGAATATAAATATTATGATATGGATGATGTTATTAAAAGAGCTTTTGAAGTATCAAATGAATATTTAAAGGATGAATAAATCATCTTTTTTTTTATTATGGTTTTAAGGTTAAAAAATAGCTTATTAACATATTTAATTATAAATGGTATAATTTTTTTAGAAAGAAGAATTAAATGAAAAAAAGCAAATTTTTAGATATAAATTATTTTATTATTTTTATAGTATCCTTATTGTTAATTTTTCCACTTATAAACAATTTATATTTTGAAGGACACGATACGGGATATCATATAGCTAATATCTTAGCTATAAGTGATAACTTAAGTTATCATAATCTATTTAATTTAAAAATCTTTCCTTTAATTGCGAATAATTTTGGTTATGGTTCAGGAATATTTTATCCGCAGCTTTCGCATTTCATGGCGGCTTTGATTTATAATGTTTTTCCAAATATTTTAGTTTTTACTTCTTTGAAAATTACTAATTTTATTATTATTTTTTTATCGGGAATTTTGATGTATAGATTTATGAAAGTATCCACAAAGAATAAAAAATTAGCTTTTTTAGCGACGATTTTTTATTTAACTATACCTTATAAAATATATGATTATTTGGTAAGAGATGCAGTAGCTGAGTCTTTAGTTTTTGTTTTTTTACCATTAATTTTTTTAAGTTTTTATTATATATTTAATAAACAATATAAAAAGTTTTATATTAATTTTATTATAGGTTATGTGGGGTTGATTAATTCTCATTTGGTAATGACTATTTATGTAACTTTATTTTTAATTGTTATTTTAATTACGCAATTTAAAAAGTTTTGGAATAGAGAAATAATTAAGAGGTGTTTTAGAGCAACTGGAGTAGTTTTATTGATTTGTTTACCATTTATTATTCCTTTAATAACGCATCTGGTAAGGGGCTCTTATGTTGTATTTGATAAAGGGCAAATGGCCAATAGATTTGGAGTTTATAGCGGCGGATTAAATATTTATCATTATTTTATTGGATGGCCTAAGGAAATTGGATATCATTTTTTAAATATCGTAGGTTTTTTGTTAGTTATTTATTTGATAGTTAAATTGAAAAAAGCGAATATGATAAAAAGAAAATTACAACAAGATTATTTATTTGCAACTGGTTTAATTTGTACTAGTTTAGGAATATGGATGTCTTCTTTATTATTTCCGTGGTTTTTAATGCCAAATTTTTTATTAATGATTCAGTTTCCTTGGCGACTAGGGACATTTACGGGAATAGGAATTAGTATTTTAGTTTATTATGCTTTTTTAGAAATTAAAGATATGTATTGGAATAAAGCGTATATATTAAGTATTATATTTTGTATTTTAGTAGCTATTTTTTGTATAATGGCTCAAGACTATAAAAAATTGTCTATTGATGATTATAATTTGTCACAACTTGGAATGGGATGGCAAAAAGAATATTTACCCGTTAAGCTAAAAAAGAAGCAAAAATATTTGAAAAAAAGGGGAAATGATATTTTGGTAATGAAAGGTAATGCCTTAATAACTAATGTAATAAATGATACGCCATATCTAAAATTTCGAGTAGATGAGGTATCAGATGCAGTATTAGAGTTACCACGAATTTATTATTTAGGGTATAAAATAACAGTTGATTATGGAGATAAAAAAGAGAATATTTCTTATAAAGAGAATGAAAATGGTTTTATAGAGATAAGTTTGAAAAAAAGTGCTATAATTGAAGTAGATTATGAAGGAACGCCACTAGCAAGAATTAGCAATAAAATAAGTGTAATAACTATGATGGGATTTTTGATTTTTATTGTTTTTAAAAGAGGTGAGGAAAATGGCTAAGGAAGTTATAAGTGTTGTAGTATCTTGTTATAATGAAGAAAAATCTTTACCATTATTTTATAAAGAGTTAAGTAAGATTTTTGATAATATTTCGAAGTATAAGTTAGAACTTATTTTAGTAAATGATGGAAGTAAAGATAAAACATTAGATGAAATGAAGAAATTATATAGAGAGGATAATAGAATAAAATATATTTCTTTTTCCAGAAATTTTGGAAAGGAAGCGGCGATGTATGCGGGGCTTGTTAATACAACAGGAGATTATGTAGCTTTAATGGATGCGGATTTACAAGATCCTCCCTCTCTTCTTCCCGATATGCTAGAAATATTAAAAAATGAAGAAAATGAGTATGATTGTGTGGCAACCCGAAGAGTTAGCAGAACAGGAGAACCACCAATTAGAAGTTTTTTTGCACGAGCTTTTTATAAAATAATTAATAAGATGTCAGATGTTGAATTAGTTGATGGGGCAAGAGATTATCGTTTAATGAAAAGAAAAATGGTAGATGCTATTTTAGAGTTAAAGGAGTATAATCGTTTTTCCAAAGGGTTATTTGGCTTTGTGGGTTTTAATACTAAATGGTTAGAATATAAAAATATTGAAAGAGTTGCGGGAGAGACTAAGTGGTCTTTTTGGAAGTTATTTAAATATGCTATTGAAGGAATTGTTGCTTTTACTACTGTACCTCTTACTATCGCTGCAGTTTTAGGAATATTGTTTTGTATAATTGCTTTTGTAATGATTATAGTAATTATTTTTAAGACTTTAATTTTTGGCGATCCCACGAGTGGCTGGCCTTCAATGATTTGTGTAATATTTTTAGTTAGTGGTGTTCAATTGTTTTGTTTAGGGATTATAGGAGAGTATTTATCTAAAACTTATTTAGAAACTAAAAAAAGACCAATTTATATAGTGAAAGAAACGGAAAAAGATTTAGAAAAAAAATAAGTCTTTTTTTATTTTATGGTATACTACTAATATAGAGGAAGTGTTATTGTGAAAATAGTTGTTGATGCAAATAAAATTTGTTCTGATATAGCTTATCTTTTTAGTGAAGTAGCGGCAATTTATCCTATTACTCCATCTAGTCCAATGGCTTCAAATATTGATTATTTAAATTATACAGAAAAAGGCAATTTATTTAATAATAAAGTTGAAGTAATTGAAATGCAGAGTGAAGCAGGAGCGGCAGGAGCGATGCACGGCTCTTTATTGGCGGGAGTTTTAACAACTACTTTTACAGCTAGTCAAGGTTTATTACTTATGATACCAAATATGTATAAAATGGCGGGGGAAATGTTACCAGGAGTTATTCATGTGGCTTCTAGAACTGTAGCGACGCATGCTTTATCAATTTTTGGGGATCATAGTGATATTTATGCTACTCGCCAGACAGGTTTTTGCTTGTTAGCCTCTAGTAATTGCGAAGAAGTAAGAACTAATGCTGCTGTTGCTCATTTAGCAAGTATTGAAGGATCATTACCTTTTTTACATTTTTTTGATGGTTTTAGAACAAGTCATGAGGTTAATTCTATAAATTCAGTTGATGAAACGGAGTTTTTAAAATTGATTAATTATGAAAAAATAAATGATTTTAAAAAAAGAATGTTAAATGTTGATCATAATGTGACAAAAGGGTTAGCTGAAAATGAAGATATTTATTTTCAATCAATGGAAGCAAGAAATAGTGTTTATAATGAAATACCCGATATAGTTAATGATTATATGCAAAAGGTAAATAAAATTACGGGAACAAATTGTCAACCTTTTAATTATTATGGCGATAAAATGGCTACGAATATTATAATTGCCATGGGTAGTATTATAGATACAATAAAGCTAGTAGTTGATCAAGAAAATAAAAAAGGAAAGAGAATAGGAGTTATTGCGGTTCATTTGTATCGTCCTTTTAGCGTTAAATATTTACTGGAAGTTTTACCTAAAAGTGTTAAGAAAATAGCAGTTTTAGATCGTACTAAGGAAGCAGGAAGCATGGGAGAACCTTTATATTTGGATATTCTCTCTGCTTTAAAGGATAAAAATATAGAGATAGTAGGAGGACGATTTGGTCTTTCTAGTAAAAATACAACTCCAGCTGATATTTATAGTGTTTATCAAATGTTAGAGGGTAATTTACAAAATAATTTTACAATTGGAATAAAGGATGATGTTACTAATTTAAGTTTAAAAAAATATGATTATTCTTTAAATTTAGGAGCGAAAGAGATTGTTATATATGGTTTTGGAAGTGATGGGATGGTTAGTGCTAGTAAAGATATTTTAAGAATTGTTGCTGATAAATTAAATAAAGATGTTGATGGATATTTTGAATATGATTCTAAAAAAAGCCGAGGTGTAACAGTAAGTAATTTAAGAATAAAAGAAACTAATTTTAAAGCCCCTTTTTATGTAATTAATCCTGATATAGTAGTAGTGACGAAAGATGAATATTTTAAAAAGTTTAATATTGTTGATAAAATTAAAAGTAAGGGAATCTTATTAATTAATACAGAAAGTCTGAAAAGTCTTGATCAAAAAATTAGTGAAAAAGATAAATTATTAATTAAAGAAAGAAAGATCCAGGTTTTAACTATTAATGCTTCTTTAATTGCTTTAGAAAAGGGAATTAAAGGAAAAATTAATAAAATTATGGAAGTTATAATTTTAAAATTAATTGGGGTAAATGATGCTTTATTACTTGTGGAAGAATCAATTAAAAAACAGTTTAAAAATAAAGGTTTGGAAGTAATAACGAATAATAAAGAAGCAATATATGAATCTTTAGAAAATTTGTGTCAGTTAAATTTAACAGATAAAAGTTATCAAAAAGAAGAGACTGATAATATATTTGAAAAGATTGAAAGAAGATTAGGAAATGAGTTAGCTGTCAGTGAAGTTTTAGCGATTAAGGATGGAACATTTCCTGGAGGATTGGCGAAACTGGAAAAGAGCGGGCTTTCTAAAAGAGTTGCCAAGTGGATACCAGAAAATTGTATTGAATGTGGAAGGTGTAGTTTTATTTGTCCTCATGCGGTAATTCGTTCTTTTAAAGTAACTGATAAAACTTTAGGGAAAAATAGTAAAATTTATAAAGATTATAATTATTTAATAAGTGTTAGCGAGAAAGATTGTACAGGGTGTGGACTTTGTATTGATATTTGCCCAGGATTTAAAGGGGAGAAAGCTTTAGAATTGGGAGATTATGATCCAAATAAACAAGCTTTAAGTGATTATTATTTTAATGCATATCAGAATCCTGATTCTAATAAAAAAGATACGGTTAATGATTTAAGTTTTGTGAAACCATATTTTGAGTTTTCGGGAGCATGTGCAGGATGTGGTGAAGCAGCTTATTTAAAAATTTTAACGCAAATTGTGGGGAAGAAATTAATTATAGCTAATGCTACAGGTTGTTCCAGTATATATGGAGGAAGTGCCCCATCGACCCCTTATAGTATTCCATGGGCTAATTCTTTGTTTGAAGATAATGCTGAGTTTGCTTTGGGAATGTATTTAGCTTATAAGCAAAAAAGAAAAATGATTGAAAAAATTATGAAACAGTCTTTATTAGCCGTTAATTTAGAAGTGAAAGAAAAATTTGAAGAATGGTTAAATAATCAAGATGATTTTGAGATAACTTATAAGCTCAAAAAAGATTTGACTAATTTAGAAATTTCAAAAGATTTAAGAGATTTGTTAGATTATATTCCAGCGAGGAGTGTATGGGCTGTTGGTGGTGATGGTTGGGCTTATGATATTGGATTTGGAGGAATTGATCATGTTTTATCAGGAGATAATAAAGTAAAAATATTGGTTCTTGATACAGAGGTTTATTCGAATACGGGTGGTCAAATGTCTAAATCTTCCCGTTTAGGTCAAGTAGCTGAATTTGCTGATTTTGGTAAGCGAACGAGAAAGAAGGATTTGTTCAAAATTGCCATGTGTTATCCTAATTGTTATGTTGGAAGTATTTGTTTAGGGGCAGATTTAAATCATACGCTTAAAACTATTAAAGAAGCGGAAAATCATAATGGCCCTGCAATAATCATTGCTTATTCTCCTTGTGTTGAACAAGGGATTAAGGGAGGACTTAGTTGTACGACAAAAGAACAGGAATTGGCTGTTAAATGTGGTTATCAACTTTTAATGCGTTATAATCCTTTAGAAGAAAAATTATATTTAGATTCGAGAGAGCCTGATTTTGAGTTATATGATGAATTCTTAAATAATGAAATAAGATATAATTCTTTAAAAATAAAAGATAAAGATTTAGCTGAGAAGTTATTATTTTTAAATAAAGAAAACGCTGTTAAACGTTATTATTATTATAAAGAAAAAAGTACTAATAACTAAATTAGTACTTTTTAAAATTCTACATTGAAGCTGCCCCCTGAAGACAGCTTCTAAAAGAATAAAAAGGGGTTGACTAGTGTGATACTAGCACCAATTCGCATTAAGTGAATTGGTGATATATATACTAATTGATAAGGCTATTTTTGTCAACATTTTTTTAACAAAAATAAAAATTTTTTTAAATATACATTTGTTTTTGTTTTTGCTATAATTTGTTTATAACGAGGAGTTAAGTAATGGAGTTAAAGGATTTAAAAAAAGTTGGGCCCAAAACAATAGAGTGTTTAAATAAATTAAATATTTATTCTATTGATGATTTAATTTTTTATTATCCTTATCGATATAATATTTATAAACCAGTTGATATTATAAAAGAAGATTTAACAGATACCATAACAATTAATGCTGTAATTGAGTCAATTCCTAAAATTGTTTATATAAGAAAAAATTTAAATCGTATTTCTTTTCAAGCCTTAACGAATAATTTAGTGATTAATGTATCGATTTTTAATAGGGCTTTTTTAAGTTCTAATTTAAAAGTAGGAAAAAATATAATTCTAATTGGAAGATATGAAAGAAAAAAAAATAATTTTGTAGCTAGTGATTTGAAATTTGGTTGGATTAAAGATTTAAAAATTGAGCCAGTTTATCATGTTATTAAGGGTTTAAAAAATACTAATTTAAATTCTTATATTGTAGAAGCTTTAAAAAATAAGCAGGAAGTTGTAGACTATGTTCCAGATTATTTAAATAATGCTTATAATTTTATAGAAAAAAAAGAAGCGTTGGATTTTATTCATCAACCTTGTAATTTTGAACAAATAAAAAAAGCTAAGTTAAAGTTAATTTATGAAGAATTGTTTTTATTTATGTTAAAAATAAATTTTTTAAAAGTGGATAATGAAAAAATAAAAGGGTTACCTCGAAATTTTGATATGGAAAAAGTAAATGATTTTATAGATAATTTACCATTTTTATTAACTCTTGATCAACAAAAAGCGATAATTGATTGTTTAAATGATCTAAGGAGTCAAAAAAGAATGAACCGATTAGTTCAAGGGGACGTAGGAAGTGGTAAAACTATTGTATCTATTGTTGTAATGTATGCTAATGCTTTGAGTGCTTATCAAAGTGCTTTAATGGCACCTACAGAAATTTTAGCAATTCAACATTATGAAAATATCAAAAAGTTGATGGGTATTTATAATATTAAAGTAGCTCTTTTAGTAGGAAATCAGAAGAAAAGTGAACGAAAGGAAATCTTAGAAAAATTACAACGTGGTGAAATAGATATTATTATTGGAACTCATGCTTTAATTAGTGATAATGTCGAGTTTAAAAATTTGGGATTAGTTGTTACAGATGAACAACATCGTTTTGGAGTAAATCAAAGAAATAATTTACATAATAAAGGGGTAAAACCAGATATTATTTATATGAGTGCCACACCTATTCCACGTACTTATGCACTTACTATATATAACGATATGGATACTAGTATTATTAAAACAAAACCAAGCGGTAGAAAAGAAATTAAAACTTTTTTGAAAAAGGAAAGTGAATTGAAAGATGTTTTAAAGGAAATTTTAAAGGAAATTAAAAAGGGTCATCAAATTTATGTAGTTGCTCCAGCTATTAATGAAGAAAATGAAGAGGTGTGGAATGTCAATGCTTTAAAGAAAAGTTTTGATAAAGCTTTTTTGGAAAATGTTAAAATAAGTATATTACATGGTAAAATGAAGGCTCAAGAGAAAGAAGAAATAATGCAAGCATTTAAAGCAGGAGAGATTAAAATTTTGATTGCCACAACTGTTATCGAGGTTGGTGTAGATGTTAAAAATGCCACAACCATTGTTATTTTTAATGCTGAAAGATATGGACTAGCTACATTACATCAATTACGGGGAAGAGTGGGAAGGAATGAAATAGATTCTTATTGTTATTTGATTAGTAATAAAGATGTAGATCGCTTAAAAGTTTTGGAACAAAGTAATGATGGTTTTTATATTAGCGAACAAGATTTTTTGATGAGACGAGAAGGGGATTTATTTGGAACAAGACAAAGTGGGGATATGGTATTTAAAATTGCGGATTTAAGAAAGGATTTTAAAATTCTTTTACAAGCTAAAAAAGATAGTGAAAAATTTTTAAAAGAAGGAAATCATAAAGAGGCAAAATATATGAATATCTTGAATAATATTACTACTATTGATTAAATATAAATTATAAAATATAATTTAATTAGATAGAGGAAAAAATGAATAGATTAGATATTAAGAAAAAGGCAAAAGCTATTTTGAAAGAAAATTTTAAAGTGTTTTGGGAAGGATATTTAATTATTTTTGCATTATCTTTTGTATTAAATTTAGGAATAGGATTAATTTTCGGTAGTTCCATGATTGGGACTGTTTTAAGTTTGGTTGCTTCATGTTTTTCAATGACTTTATCTGTTGGTTTTTATTCTTATTTATTAAAAATGATTCGTAAGGAAAGTTTTTCACGAGAGGATATTTTTAAATTTATTAATAAAGTTTTGCCTATTATAGTAATTTCTTTATTAGTAGGGATATTTTGTTTTTTGTGGAGTATTTTGTTTATTATTCCTGGTATTATTGCAGCACTTAGTTACTCAATGGTATATTACATTTTTACAGAAAATTCTGAATTAACAGCTATGGATTATTTGGAAAAAAGTAAAAAAATGATGAATGGTTATAAGTTGGACTATTTTTTGTTTAATTTAAGTTTTATGGGGTGGATGATTTTATCAATTTTAACTTTGGGTTTATTATTAATTTGGACTTTACCTTATTTTTCAATTTCACAAGCTTTATATTATGATGAGCTTAAGAAAAAAAATGTTGATAACTTATAAATTTACAAAATCTGGAAGAATTTATTTGACAAAGTGCGTTTTTCATTATATCATTTTATTAGCATGATAGATATCATGCTAACCTTTCGAAACACTTTTACGATTTTATGTAAAAGTGAATCAACCAAAACCCCCTGAAGAGTAGAACGATTTAAAGTTCTGCTCATTTTTTTGGCTTAAAATAAGGGCTTGTAAAAATTAACATTTAATAATTTTTCCTCTCAACTACCAACTAACTACCAAAATCGACTATCGTAGGTTGAGGACAAGTTAGTTTATTTATAGTATTTACTGCATCACTAAGTTTATCTTTGAACATGTGAGTGTAGGTATCTAAGGTTTCTTCGATGGATGCATGACCTAAGAATTGAGATACAACTGCTATATTAGCATTGTTATTTATTAGTAAAGATGCACAACTGTGTCTAAAGTCATGTAATCTTATTCTTTTGATATTAGCATTTCTAGCAATTTCTATGTTCTTATGCCTCATTTGATAGAAAGTTATAGGAATGAAATTTCCAAATATAAACCATTCATCATCAAACTCAGCAAATTGTTTCTGTTCTTCATATAATTGTTTTAAATCTCTAAAAAGAATTTCAGCAATAGGTAAAACCCTGTTGCTTTTTTGCGTTTTAGGTTTGGTTAATTCATAGTAGGTGGAATTTTCAGAGCCATGAGTTACTGCTTGTTTGGTAACTGATAATCTTTTATCACTCCAATTAACATCTTTCCATTGTAAGCCTCTAGCTTCACCTCTGCGAAGTCCGCAATAATATAAAGTTTCATACATACACTTAATTTGTAAGTTAGGTGCAGAAGATATAAATTGATTAAATTCTTCTAAAGTATAAAAGTCCATTTCTTTTTTTATATCTGATGCCGAAGTAAAAGGTTCCATTCTCCCATAAAACTTATTCATATTGAATCCATAGGTTTTAACAGCCCAATTAATGACTATCTTTAAAAACTTCTGAATTTCATTTTTATAACTATTTGAAATGTCTACTTTCATCATTTCAGCTCTCCATTTTTGATAATGAATAGCATCCATATCTTTTAATTTAACTTTATCAAACATTCCAATATACTTAATTCTATCTCGATAAGTTTTTAAGGTAGAGTATCTTACAATATCTTTTTGAACCTCATAATATTTAGTGTATAACTCTTTGAAGGTCATATTCATATCACCTTCAAAGACCTCAGACATTTTTAAATATTCTTTTTCAGCACGCTTGGCTTCTGCTTCCGTTTTGTATGCTTTAGAAAACTTTTTGCGTTTTTTGCCATCCAAACCGGTCTCCCAAACATACCAAATATATTTTCGACCATCTTTGGTCCATTTCTTTTCTTCTAATAGTCTAACTGCCATTATAATTCCTCCTTTGCTTAGTTTAGACTATTCACGCACTTCAATTGGTAGTTTACCATATTTAGTAGTGTTCTCCAATAGAAGTGCTGATAGTTCTATCTTTCTATTTCAAAATCCTCTTTATTTTTATTGTTTTTACCATAATAACCATGATTAATAGCATCTGCTATAACTTCATAATCTTCTAATCTTTCTTTAGGCTTATCTCGTTTTAATACTTTGTCTATTGCCTTACACATTTTTTGGAATAGATTTTTCCACTTATTAACTTCGGTTTCTAATTTAGATTTTAAACTCTCAATATTATTATTCAAAATATCTACTAATTCACTTAATTTACTAATTTCCTCTTTTTGCTCTTGGATAGTAGATTTTTGCTCTTTAATAATCTCGTTTCTTTTTAGGAGTTCTTTATTGTTTTTAAAAGTCTTATTTTCTTCAGTCAGTTTATTTATTTCTATATCTTTATTGGTATTATCAGTAGATAAGATAATTATCTTATGCTCTAAGCCTCTTGTGTACTTTATGAATCTAAGAACATCATCATCTTTATATCCACCAAATTTTCTTTTAACAGGATTTAAAATTTCTTTGTTACTATCATTATTTTCGATATTTTTAAGCCCATTTTTAGAGTTTTCTATAATCTTTAAGGTATTTTCCTTTTCTTTGTTTAATTCTTCTAATTCGGCTTTTTTCTCTGCTATATCGTAATCTAATTTAGTTTGATTTTCTTTATTACTTCCAATATCTCCACGATAGAGATTAAATCCTTTTTCAGTAATAAACTTATTGAAGTCATTTTGCATTTGATGAAAAGATATTTTGCCACCTCTATCTTTCCAAAATTGATCACAATTCAAGAAGTTACCTTTGACTTCTTCATATACAATTTTTCCTTTATCATCACGAAGTAATTTTGGATTAATAGTAGTAATACCTTTTTTATTTGTTGTTTCTTCTTTTACAACATTACCATTAGCATCTTTTACAAAGCACTTCCTTTTAACTTTTCTAACAACAGGAACAAAATAGGCTTGTAGGTGAGGTGTATCTTCATCATAATGAATTTGAGCAAGAAGTATATTTTCTTCACCTACATAGTTCTTTAAAAACTCCATACAGGAATCAAAAAAGTAAGTTACAGCATTTGGTATATCTTCCTTTGATTTTATAACAGGAATCATTACAGCTTGTCCTTTTTTATCTCCTGTATGATAAGTTCTACCACTATCTTTAAATTTCATTCCAAGTGCTTGAAAAAACTCAGGACCACTTGTGAATGTTACACCATTTAATAGATTAGTGTTAGGTCTATCTAGATATTCAATTTTTCTATCCTTTAACTTCTTTTTGACTTCTTGATATAAGTTGTTTTGAGTAAGAGATACATATTCATAATTAAATTCTCTTCGTTCAATATCATAATTTCCTGTACCTTTTCTATCCTTCATTTCAACACCGATATTATAAAGGTCTGCTTTCTTATATTGGGTTACTACTCGTACTACTTGTTTGCCATCATACAATTTTTTATCCTCCTTTGCTTCTGTGTCTTTAGTAGTAGAGGTCATTTATTGACCTATCTCACTAGGGCATAGCCCAATCGTCAGTTTAAGGGTTCACCCTTAAAAATCCCAAAATAATCACTATCGCCACTTTCATTGCTTTGCAACAAAACGTGCCTCGTTCTTATTTTTAGAAGATGATTATTCATCATCTTCGAGGTTAGGTTCTTCATATATACAATGATAAATTCTTTTATCACTTGTTCTGCTCTTAGTTATATAAAGTCCTTCTCTTTGTAATAAATCCATATTTGCATTTATCATTCTTCCGAATCGTAATGCTGTTGTTTTTAATTTAGCATCATGAATTATACTAGTAGGAGTAAATTCAAAGTCTTTCTTTAACGATACATATTTGATAAAGAGTATTAAGTTCTCATCAAGTTCATCATCTTCAACAGGATTACTTATTTTAAAGGTTTGATTTTCGTTTCTTTTTAAATCCATATCAAATCCAGGAAAATCTCTATTAATTACTTTCATAATTAAATGATTATGGTCATTTCTAGTTTCAAACAAAGTTATTTTCCCATCTATACAAGCATCAAAAGCTGTACTACCTAATGTTTCATTTCTTTTATTTAAGTGATGTGTAAATAATATTGTGAGATTATATTTCTCACATAATTCTCTTAACTTAGGTATTAACTTTTGTGCTACATCTTGAAAATCATTTATATCGTAAGAGATACCTAAATCCATATCTTTAAGCATATCAATGATTACTAATTTATTTGCTGTTTTATCACCTGAAAAATCATCAATCTCTTCTTCATGGTCAAGTATGCTTATATTAGGTTTTCCATCTCTATCTATAATGAATAAAGAATCCTTTTTTGGAGTTAGACCTAGTGTTTTATAGCGGTCCTGTAATTGACCAAAATCGGACTCTGTGCTAATATATAAGACAGGTGATGGAATTACTTTGTGTCCTAAAAATGGTAATCCATTGGTAAGACAGTAGGAAAGTTGCAGTGCCAACATAGACTTTCCTACTTTAGGTTTTGATACAAGTAAATAAACACCTTTAGACCTCATTAATCCTTCGATTATGATGTCTTTTTTTGTGCTTGTATCTAATTCTTCAATTAGTTTCATATCGTTATCCTTTCTTTATTCTAGATTCTAAATAACTAATATTAATATCTAAATAATCTACAACTTCTTTCATAGGTACTACATGCTTTGGAACCATATAGCCTTGTTTGGTTAGTTTCTCTCTAATGTTTCTTTTAATCTTTAGAGCAGAGTTCCTACCAACTTGGCTAATCTTCATTAAATCTTCTAAACTACACCATTGTTTTGAAACGATTTCTAAAGTTTCCTCAGCAGTCATTTTATCCCTCCTTTCTATTTTGTAAGGTTAACCTTACAATTCTATTATGCAATAATTAAACTTTATTGTCAAGAAAAACTTACAAAATTGTTGTGAAAAACTTACAGGATATGATATAATGAATTTGGGATGATATTATACCCTAATAAACGAAGGAGTATTTTATATGGATAAAGAACTTACTTTAAAAGCTTTAATAGAAGGTGGAAGAGATGTAAAGAATTTTTCTCAAAGAGAACTAGCAAGAAGAATCGGTTTGAGTAATACATCTTTAAATGATCTTGAAAATGGAAAAGTTAAAAAGCCTGATATAGAGGTATTAAGAAAGATTGCTGAAGAACTTGATTTATCTTTAGAACAATTATTAAAAGCAGCAGGATATGATGCTTTAACAAATTGGTTTTCTAATGATGAATTTAAAAATAAATCTTCTAGAGATTTAAAAAATATTATTAAAGAAGCAAGAATTTTTAAATATGATATTTTGGATTGGGATAGCAATAAAAGAGAAGTAGCTAGACATGTAATGGAAAACTTAGATAGAGTAGCATACAAATTAGAACTAATAAGAGATAATAAAGGAATAAATTATACATTAGATCAAGCAATAGAAGATATTAAAGAATCGTTAAAAGATTTAGAAGATGTTGCTAAAAAATATGATTATAGCAAATTGCCTAAAGATGTGTAGAGAGTAGGAGGAAAACTAATGAAAAACAAACCGATTATTGGAATTGTTTCAAAGCATTATGCAAAATATAAAGATAGTAGAACGGATACATTTGTAGGAGATGAATTAAAGCAAGCGGTTTTTGATAATGGTGGTGTAGCCATTGGAATTTTACCGACTGAGGATAAGATTAAATACAGTGGAGATCATTGGCATGATGATTTATCTAAAGTTGAAAAAGAAAACTTAATTTCTCAAATTAAACTATGTGATGGAATAATTTTACAAGGTGGAATTGAAACTGATAATTATGAAAGTATTGTTTCGAAATATTGTTATGATAATGACATTCCCATATTAGGAATATGTGCAGGACAAAATAATATTGTTAGAGCATTAGGGGGAACGACATGTAAAATACCTAATCCTGAAAAGCACAATAAATCATTTTATGACTATGCTCATAACATAACAATTAATAAAGATTCGAAGTTTTTTTCTATAGTTAACACAGAGAGTATGCCTGTTAATTCCATACATCAACGAACAATTAATGAGTGTCCTTTATTAGAAAAAGTAGGATTTTGTGAAAACGGTTATCCAGATGTTGTTGAATCTAAAGATAAAAAATTTTATATAGGAGTTAGATTTCATCCAGAAAGTCTTTACAAGAAGAATGAATACCATAATAGAATATTTGAATATTTTATTAATTGCTGTAAGAAATAGGAGGATTGTATGGAAGTTTTAAAAGCAATAGAAGAAAGAAGAAGTATTAGAGCATTTAAGAGTGATGAACCACCCAAAGAAATTATTGAAGATATACTTAATTGTGGGAGATTAGCACCATCTGCTAAAAATAGGCAACCTTGGTATTTTGTGATAGCAAGGAATGAGATTAAGGACAAGATAGCTGATTTAATGATTAATTATACACTTAATCATGATGATACTATTGAAAGAGCAAAAATAGGCTGTCCTAGTAGTGTTAATCCAACTGCCAATGTAATTAAACAAGCACCTATATTAGTTGTAGTATTAAGAGAAAAAAATGATAATTGGACAGTTGGAGATAATTTATCAATAGGTGCTTGTGTTGAAAATATTTGTTTAAGAGCAACAGATTTAGGTTTAGGAAGTTTATGGATAAGAGATACCGTTTATGTAGCTCAGGAAATAGCAGATCTTGTAAAACATGGTGATATGGAATTAAATTGTGCAGTAGCTTTAGGATATGCTAATCAATCCCCAAAACAACGACCAAGAAAAAATTTAAATGAAATACTAGAATGGATTGGATAGATAAGTATGAAGGTAGAATTAGCAAAAATAGAAGATTTAGATGCTATACATAAATTAATATATGATAGATGTTTATGGTTTTCAAAAAAAGGTGTAAAAGGTTGGAATATTAATTTTTATCCTAAAAAATATAATCAAGATTATTTTAAAGAACAAATGAAAGTTAATCAATTATTCGTAGCAAAATCAAATAATAAAGTATGTGGCGTTATGCTATTAAAAGAAGAAGATAAAGATTTTTGGAATGATAATAAACCTTGTTATTATATTCATCATTTAGCAACAGATATTAATCTAAAAGGTATAGGAAAATTATTATTAAACTATGCGATAGAACAATGTAAAAAAGATAATAAAGAATGTTTGAGATTAGATTGTTATAAAACCAGTCAATTTCTTAATGATTATTATGAAAAAGTAGGCTTTAATAATGTTGGAAGTGGAAACCTTGATGATTATAACTACAATTTATGGGAGATGAAAGTAATAAACAATGAAAAATAATGTTATATATAAGGGCTATAAAATAAGGGTTAGATGTTTAGATTGGGAGCAAATAAATACTTTAGATAAATATTGGAAAACATTTACGAATTTTATTGAATCTGAAAAAATTATTGGGCTAGGTATGAATTGGACTGATGATTATTTATATTTTGACTATGCTATAGGTGTTATAAATGATGATGATACTTTTAATAAAATTCAAAATATTGATTTTTCTAGCACAGATTTTAATGTTGAATATATTGAATTAAATTTATCTAATTTAAATGAATGGGAGACATTTAAAGGTAAGGATAGTGAAATTAAAGAAATATATGAAAATCAAATAGATTGCTATAATAGAAGTTATGATTATGAATTAGAGTACATTGATAGTAAAGGAAATATAGAAATCAAAATTCATTTTTTAAATTGATGTATATAATAAAAACTAAACTAAAATGACAAGATGACAGTAGTTTGAGAGGCCCTCATTACTATTGTCATCTTGTCATAAAAAAGATAACTGAAAAAAAGTAGATAAAGCATTTAAAAATATAGTCAATACCGTTAATGAAGATATTGAAAAAGGGAAATATGTAATAAAAATAGATGATAATGATAGTATAATAAATAAATTAGAGTATGGAGAAGAAATGAAAAAAGAGAAATTAGTTAGTGAATTTAATAAGATAAATGCTGGTAGCAATTTAAATGAGATTCAAAAATATATTACTAAAATGATGGATGTAAATAGCTTTAACAATACACCTTTAGAATTGTTTTGTTACTTAACTGAAGAAGTTGGAGAATTAGCAAAAGAAATTAGAAAAACAGAAAAAAATATGGATATGGATATAAAAAAAGAATATGAATCTTGTTTAAAACATGAAATAGCAGATGTATTTATATATTTATTGGCAATATGTAATTCATATAATATAGATCTTTTAGAAGCTTTTAAAGATAAAGAAAAGATTAATTTGGATAGAGTTTGGAAGTAAAAAAGAGAGTTGATAGAATGACTAAAAGCAAAACTTTTTCAGATAGTGTTCTAGAATTTAATGAATGGTTGGCTAATATATCTTTAGATTTATTTGATAATTATAGCATTAGTAACCCATTTAATGGTAAAAACAAAGAACAAATAAAAATGATAACAAATGCATTTTATAAGAAATATTATAATGACAATAATAAAAGATATTTAATACTAGGTAGTTCACCAGCAAGAAAAGGCACAGCTACAACAGGTATTCCATTTGAAGATGCAAGTCATCTTTATAAAGAAACTGGTATTATGATTGATGACTTTTATATAAATAAATCATCTTCGGATTTTTTGTATGATGTTATGGCACAATATGGCGGTTGCGAAAAGTTTTATAAGAATTTTTTTATGAGTTTTGTATGTCCATTAGGGATAGTAAATATAAACTCAAAAGGAAATGAAGTTAATTCAAATTATTATGAAAATAAAAAATTAGAGAATTTTCTCTACAATTTTATTGTTGATTCTTTAAAAAAACAGATTTCTTTTGGAATTGATACATCAATATGTTATTGCATAGGAAGTGGAGAAAATTTTAAATTCTTAACAAAAATTAACAATCAATATAAATTATTTGATAAGATTATTGCTTTAGAACATCCAAGATTTATTATGCAATATAATTCAAAGGATAGGAATAAATATTTGAATAAATACATTAATGCTTTTAATAATAGGAAATAAAGTAATAAAAATTCTTCATAAACAATTGAAATAGGTAAAAATTTATCAAAAAGAATTAAAAATAAAAAAGGAGTAGAATATTTGAGAATAGATATACTCATAATGTTTCTAACTACCTTTTCAACTACCAAAATTTTAAAATTCATATAATACTTGTTAAATTTAAGTATTTTAAATCCTATTAAAATAAAGGTAAAAGTATTTAAATAAACTTTGAAGTGCGTGAACTCTAACCGCCCCCTGAAGGAGCGCATAGCGCTCCATTTTTGTTTATTTATAAGGATTTGCTCATTTCAAAAAATGCTTTAGGTAATAATTAGGTAATATTTTTTAAAAATTATATATAAAATTTCTATAAACACTTAAAAAAATTGCCAAAATATGGTATAATTTATTTGTACTTAGAAGCAGATAATAGCTTTATTTTGTACAATCAATACGGTGTAAGTCCGTGGAACTCTTTTTATGGGAGTATTAGCATTGCTATACGCAATAGCTAGGTAATGATATGGAGTCCTTGTGGTTCGCTTGCAGACAAGCTGCAGCTCACCTACAAGTACTAGCCATACATGACGTAATTTGCCAAGTATATGGAGATTAATTAAGAATTCAGGTCGCTGCTTGCCCCTTTGTATTAATATATTGTATTTTTGTAAAGGAGGTAGGTCTATGAAGAAAAAAGATAAACAAAAAGTTACGATTATTTTCGTAGTATTAGCATTTAGCTTTTTATTTGTAGTGAAGGTTTTGAATTTAAATTTATCTGAAACATTGTTAAGTTTAAGTTTTATAGGACTTTTAAAAGTCGCTTTAGAAAATTTTCCTAATGGGGAAGCCCTTCTAACGAAGCTGAGTATTATCACTTAATTAATTGCTGATATATGCTTGGCGTTTTTACGTTTTGGAGATGATATTATGAAAACAAAGATAAAAAATACAGAATCAATTTTATATAACAGAGGTAATAAAAAACTTGTGGCTGATTTATTGTCAGATAAGAAAAATAATATAATTTTTACTAAAAACGATTTAAATAATATTATATATAAGTATGACAAAAAAGGAATTGTATTTTTTGAAAATAAAAAAACAAAAAGAAGATATAAGAAAATGCCAAAAGATTATTCTCCAAAAAAGTATAGAAAATTTACTGATGTATTAGAACCACGTAAAACAGCATTAAAAAGATTAAATAAATATTTGTCCGAACTAAAAATACCAAACTATGTTTTTGCAAAAACAGATGGTGGATATGTAAAAAATGCAAGATTTCATAAAGGAAATGTTAATTTTTTATTGATTGATATAGCTAGCTTTTATCCAAATTGTAAATTTAAAGATGTAAAATGCTTTTTTATGTCTGGTGGAGGATTTAGAATGAAAAATGATTTGGCACAAAGAATGGCTGAATTAGTAACAGTACCAGAAAAATCAAATCCTAAAGTTAGGGTTATACCACAAGGATTCTCGACTAGTACATTAATAAGTTTTTTTGCTTATAAAAAAATGTTTGCAGAATTAAACAAACTAGCATTAGATAATAATTTAGCTTTTAGTACATATGTTGATGATGTAACATTTTCTACAAATGATAAAAATTTTGATTTTAATAATATATTAGATAAAATAGATGCAATTTTAAAAACGTATGGTCACCAAAGAAAGGTAGAAAAAACTCAAATATGTTTATTGGATAATGGTAAATGTCCTACCATAACTGGAATATGGATTAAAAGACATAAGGTAAGAGCTTCATCAAAAATGTATAAAAAATTAATATATAATTATAGATGGTTAACTTCAAATCCTATCATAAATTCTGAGAGTTATTTAAGTTCTTGGAAGCATTTTGTTTCTTTAAACGGATTGTTAAATACTATTGATTATATCGAACCTATAACTCGTCAAAAAAGGGATTATATTAGAAAATATGTTGATGAGCACAAAAAACATTATTTACTAAATTTATCACCATATACAAAAAAATATAATAGTAATTATTGGAGAGGCAAGTTTTACAGTGCTTATTTAAGTGATAATTTAGAAGAATTTTATTTGGCAAATAAAGATAAATTAAAATAAAAAAAGTGGTAAGCTCCTTTGAACTTACCATTTTTATGTGCTTAAATATCTATTTCTAAATCTTCATCTATAATGTCATTTTCTATAAGATTTTCTTCTTTTATGCGTTTAGCATTTTGGTTAATTAACTTTACAATATCTTCTAATTTATTTTGATACATATGAGAATAAGTATTTAGTGTTTCATCTATTTTAGTGTGTCCTAGATATTTTGCTACTAAAGTAATACTAGCACCATAATTAATTAAGAATGAAGCACAAGAATGTCTAAAATCATGTACTCTAATTTGTTTAACTCCTGCTTCTTTACAATTAGCATTTTTTCTTCTTCTAATTGTATCTTTATGAATAGGAAGATCATTTCCAAAAACATACCACTCTTGACTAAAATTTTGATATTGTTTTTGACTATTATATAACTTTTCTAAATCTTCTAATAGAATATCATTGATAGGTAAATCTCTGTTGCTATTTTTAGTTTTTAAAGGACTCAATCTATAATTATCAATACTATAAATAGATGGAATTTGTTTATAAATTTTCATCATTTTATTATTAAAATCAATGTCTTTCCATTGTAGTCCACGAAGTTCACCTTTACGAAGCCCCATATAATATAATGTTTCAAATAAAGGTCTAAATAATATATCATTTTCTACTGATATAAATTTATTAAACTCTTCGATAGTAAAAAATTCCATTTCTTTCTTTAATTCGTTTGGATTAGTAAAATTAGTCATTTTGTTGTACATGGGAGCAAAGTTAAAATCATACCATCTTGTACCAAAATTTAATATTGCTTTTACAAATTTAAATAAATCATTTTTATAAGAAGTGGCAAGAGGTAATTTATTAATTTCCTTTTTCCACAATTCAAAATGTTTAATATTCATTTCTCGTAATTTAATTTTATCAAATAATTCTAAATATTTAATTCTATCTCTATAAGTTTTTATAGTGCTTTCTCTAACCTTATCACTTTGGTATTCATAAAATGTTAAATATAAATCTTTAAAAGTCATATCTCTATGATTAATTGTTTGATCTAGTGATAACAAAAATTGTCTTTCTGCTTCTTGAGCTTCTTTTTTAGTCATATATTTTTTAGAACGATATAATTTATTTACACCATCTAAACCTTTGTAATAAGTAGAAAAGTACCATTTTCTACCATCCTTAGTTTGTTCTTTTGCTTTTGCTTGAAAAATTGCTATAAAACATCACCCTTTCTTTTATATTTCAATTTCATAATCACCTTTGTCTTTTATTTCGTTTTTATCATAATCATAATAATCGTTATTTATTGCATCTACTATATCTTCATAATCCTCTAATTTTTCTTTGGGTTTATCTCGTTTTAATAATTTATCTATTGCCTTACACATTTTTTTGAATAGACTTTTCCACTTATTAACTTCAGTTTCTAGTTTAGATTTTAGACTTTCAATATTGTTATTTAATATATCTACCAATTCACTTAATTTATTAATTTCTTCTTTTTGATCTTGAATAGTAGATTTTTGTTCTTTAATAATTTCATTCCTTTTTAGGAGTTCCTTATTGTTTTTAAAAGTCTTATTTTCTTCAGTCAGTTTATTTATTTCAATATCTTTATTAGCATTATCTGTAGATAAGATTATTATTTTATGCTCTAAGCCACGAGTATATTTTATGATTCTAAAAACATCTTCTTCTTTATAGCCACCAAATTTCCTTTTAACAGGATTTAAAAGTTCTTTATTACTATTATTATTTTCAATGTTTTTAAGACCATTTTTAGAGTTTTCTATAATCTTTAAGGTATTTTCCCTTTCTTTATTTAATTCTTCTAATTCAGCTTTTTTCTCGGCTATATCATAGTCTAATTTAGTTTGGTTTTCTTTATTAGCTCCTATATCACCACGATAAAGATTAAATCCTTTTTCCGTAATAAACTTATTGAAGTCATTTTGCATTTGGTGAAAAGATAGCTTACCACCCTTATCTTTCCAAAATTGATCGTTATTTAAAAAGTTACCTTCAATTTCATCATAGATGATTTTTCCTTTGTCATCACGAAGTAATTTAGAAACTATAGAAGTAGTACCATCTTTCTTTTTTACTTCTTCTTTGATAATATTTTCATTTTTATCTTTTACAAAACATTTCCTTTTAACTTTATTAACAACAGGAATAAAATAGGCTTGCAAGTGTGGAGTATCTTCATCATAATGAACCTGAGCGAAAAGTATATTTTCTTCACCTACATAATTCTTTAAAAACTCTATACAACAGTCAAAAAAGTAGGTAACAGCATTTGGTATATCTTCTTTTGATTCTATAATGGGAATCATTACTGCTTGTCCTTTTTTATCTCCTGTATGATAAGTTCTGCCACTATCTTTAAATTTCATTCCAAGTGATTGGAAAAACTCAGGTCCACTTGTAAATATTACACCGTTTAATAGATTAGTATTAGGTCTATCTAGATATTCAATTTTTCTTTTCTTTAAAGTCGTTTTTACTTCTTGATATAAATTTGGTTGTTGAAGTGAAACATATTCGTAGTTATATATTGTTCTTTCAATATCGTAATTACCTGTACCTTTTCTTTTATTCATTTCAACTCCAATATTATAAAGATCATCTTTCTTATATTGAGTTTCTACTCGTACTACTTGTTTGCCATCATACAATTTTTATCCTCCTTTGCTTATGTTTCTTTAGTAGTAGAGGTCATTTATGACCTATCTCACTAGGGCATAGCCCAATCGTGAGTTTAGGGACACGTCCCTAAAAACCCTGAATATTTTTTGTTCGCAAAAAATATATAATATAAATATTAATAATTAATCATAGGTTCTTCATATCTTGCAATATAAACTCTTTCATTAGATGTTCTTTTCTTTGTGATATGCAAACCTTCTTTTTCTAAAGTAATTAAATTATTATTTAGTAGCTTACCAAATACTGATGGTTGTATCATTAAACCTAATGTACTGGTAATTTCAGATATAGTAAAAGAGAATTCTTTTTTCTTAATAGCATAATTCAAAAATATTTTTAACTCGTTACTTAATTCTTCAATTTCCTCATTAACTACTTCAAATATTAAATTCTCTTTTCTTTTTAAAATAAAATCTCGACTTTCATAATCTCGACTTTGATAATTAAAATAAATTTTATCTTTTAAATTATTATCTAATTTTAAAGTGATAATTCCATCTACAGCACCATCAATAGCAGTACTACCTAATGTAGTATTTGTTTTATTTAGATGATGAAGTAACAATACAGTAATTCCATACTTAGAGCATAATTTTCTATATTTAGGTAATACTATTTGTGCCATATCTTGGTAATTATATAAGTCAAATTTATCATTTATATAAACTCCATTAAACATATCAATTATTACAAACTTACCTTGATTGATATTAGCAAATTCACTAATCTTTTCTTCTAAATCATCTAGGTTTAATTTCTTTTTATCTGATTCTTGTTCTATTAAAAAGAAATTGCTATTAAACTCTAAACTCATTTTCTTAATACGATCAGCAATTTGCGAAGAATCCATTTCTGTGCTAATATATAAGACAGGTGATGGATTTACTTTAAATCCTAAAAATATTGTTCCTGTTGCAATAGCATGAGCAAGTTGTAGAGCTAATAATGACTTGCCCACTTTAGGACGAGCAACTAAACAATATAAGCCATTAGATTTCATAAGACTATCAACTATGAAATCTTTTTTTGTGCAATTATTTAGTATTTCATTAATTGTTTTCAAATTTTCTCCTTTCTAATTAATTCCTTCTTTTGACATCTTTTGAAGATAATTAATATTAATTTTTAAATAATTCACAACTTCATTCATTGGCAACAATTTACTAGGTAATTGATAACCTTTGTTTAACAAATTAATTCTAATTTCACTTTTCAATTTAGAAGCACTATTTTTGCCTAAACCTGTAAGTTTTCTTAAGTCATTTAAGTCACACCATTGTTTAGAAATCAAATATAATGTTTCTTTTGCGGTCATTTATTCACCTCACTTTCTATAACTAAATGAGGTTCAAAAACCACTTATTTTTGAACCTCTCTATAATAATTATTACATATTTCTACTATATTAGTCAATATATAATCGTACAAAAAGTTCAAAAATAATAAAATTTATTGTTTTTAGGTTCAAAATAGTATATAATGAATATACGAGGTGTTTTTATGGAAGATCAAACTGTTGGTATGTTAATAACAGAAGCTAGAGAGAAAAAAGGAATATCAAAAAATCAACTAGCAGAGTTATGTGGTGTAAGTCATACTGAAATAGCAAGAATTGAATCTGGAGAACGAGAAGTACCAAATCCTAAAACTTTAAGAAAGATAAGTAAATATATAGATGTAAACTTTAATGAATTAATGTATGCTGCTGGATTAGGTTTACAGCTTGGCCCTGAAAGTTCTTTATTAAAAGAATATCATTCTAGTTTAAGAGGTCCAAAATTAAAAGAAGCATTGGTAAATGCTTTCTGTAGTTTACAAAACTGTAATAAATTTGAAGAATTTTTAAAAAAGAAGTTAGAAGATAAAAAGTTATCAGAAGAAGAAAAAGAAATTGTTAGACAAACAAAAGAAGATAATTTTTATCAAATTCTTACTATTTACGAAACTATAAACCAATTACAAAAAGCTTTAAGACATGAAAAAGTTGAGAATACTGATGAAGATAGTTTATTAGAAAATGACAAATGACAGATAGATAAGGGGACCTATATTTTAATGTCATAGTGTCATAGATACAAAGAGGTGATTAAAAAATGGAAATTACTTTATTAAGACATGCTGAAAGTGAATATAATAAAATAGGATTATTGCAAGGTAGAATAGATTGTAATTTAAGTGATGAAGGTATAAGGCAAACTAGAGAAAGAGTTAAATCATTTGATAGTAGTAGTTATGATGTATGTTTCACATCACCATTAAAAAGAACTCTATTAACAGCTCAAATATTAGTTCCTAATTTACCAATTATTTGTGATGATCGTATTATCGAAAGAAGTTTAGGTGACTGGGAAGATACACCAACATCTGATGAAAAGAAATTTTTATTAAATAATATTAATTCAACTCCACCTAATGGGGAATCAACTTTAGAAATAACAAAAAGAGTTGAGAACTTTGTTGAATTCTTAAAAGATAACTATAGTGATAAAAGAGTTCTTATAGTTACTCATGCTGGAATTGTTTATGCAATTCAAGTAGCACTTGGTTTAGAAGTGAAACCTATAAACAATTTAGAAACATTAACTATTGATTTAGAAAATAAACACCAAATAAAAAGATAAAATATAAAAGGAGAATATTATGGTAAAGGAAACTGAAAATTTAATTGAAATTTATAAATTATCTGATGAAGAACATAAAAAAGTTTTAGAATGTCTTAAAAATAATTTATTTATTGGTAAGGTATCAGGAAAAACTCCATCAATAGTATTTGTTATAGGTCAGCCAGGTAGTGGTAAAACTACTTTTATAGAAAATTCCGATTTATCTAATTATTTAATTATTAATTCTGATGAGTATCGTTATCTTAGCAAATATTCTAAAGAAATTTTATCTAAATATCCAACTCAGTATGCAAAACTTACAAATTATGATGCACACTTATGGGGTGATGAATTATTTGATTATGCAATACAAAATGGATATTCTGTTTTGAGAGAAAAGGCTCCAATTGATTTTAGTTTATTAGAACTAATTAAGACTATATCAAATAATTTCAAAGTTATAATAAATGTGGTTGTTGAAGGAAATTTGGAAAGTTTATTAAGAACCAGAGAAAGATATGAAAAAGAAATACTAGAAAACAATAATGCAAAATTATCCAGTATTGAAGCTCATAATAATTGTTATAACTTATTACCAACCTTTATATCGATGTGTATATCACTTGGTATAAAAGTTAATTATGTTGTAAAAGGAGATATAATTTTGGCTTTAAATAATCCTCTAGAGCTATTACAAAATATTAGAGCAGAGAGTAATGAAAAAGCTAGTCTTAATTATAAAGAGAGAATAGATAAAATTAAAGAATCTATGATAAATAGAAATGCACCTGAAGATCAGTTTAATGAACTTCAGAAAATTGAAGATATATATATTCAGGTAAATGGTGTTAATAACAATAAAATATCTAAAAAATAATATAATGAAAGCGAGTGAAATTATGAGAAAAGCATATTCTGTAATTACAAATTTTAGTGATGAAGCAATTAGAATATTAAAAGATAATAATATTGATTTGACAATAAGAAATTCTGAAGTTGTTCCTAATTCCGAAGAATTAATTACTTTACTTCAAGAATATGACATTATAATAATTGGAGTAAAAACTATTGTTAAAAAAGAAATTCTTGAACATATAGATTCTCATAAAGTAATAGCAACTTTATCTATTGGATTAGATCATATAGATAATGAGGTAAAAAAATCTAATTTAGTTACAGTTTTAAATATAAAGGATGCTAATACAGTTTCTGTAGCAGAGCATATTTTCTCCTTTATCCTTTCGCTTAATAAAAGAATAACAGAATCAAATGACTTGGTATTACAAAAGAAAGGACATAAAAAGAATTTGCATGAAAGACCTGAAGATATAAGTGGTAAGAAATTAGTTTAATAGGTGCAGGAAATATCACAAAAGAAGTTATAAAAATAGCTAAAATATTTAATATGGAAATATCTTGTTTTACTAGAACTCTTCATAAACACAACGATTTATTAAATTTAGGAATTAATTTTAAAACCTTAGATGAAATATTAAAAGAAAGTGATATTATTAATGTAAGTATTCCTTTAACAGATGAAACTAGAAATTTAATATCTAAAGATAAGATTGATTTAATAAAATCAACAGCAACATTTATTAATACTTCTAGAACTGATATAGTAGATACAAAAGCATTAATAGAAAAGGCAGATGAATATAATACTTTCTATGTAGGACTTGATATAGATTTAGGTGGGTATGAAGAAATATTTTCTAAATTTAGAAATAATGTGATTGTAACTCCTCATATAGCGGGTGTATCAAAACAAGCTATAACAAGAATGGATAATGAACTTGCAAACAAGATTGTAAAAATAGTTAGGAGATGATGGTATGAATCTAAATGAAATAAATCAAAGAATTAGTGATAGATTAGATTGCTTTTATTGGCAGACGGATAGAAAAATAAGTGCTAAAAAAGCAGCCATGATATGGAAAGATAGACATTCTGCTATAACTAATGAAGAATTGTTAGATATGATTAATGCAGAATTAAAAGAAGATAAATTAGCATACATCAAACCATTTGATGAAAATGCCCAAACAAGTTTAGGAAATGTAAATTCAGTAAGAGTTGGAGTTTTAGAAAGTGGAAAAGAGGTAATAATAAGATGTCATCCAAAAGGTATAAGAAATGGTTATTTCTATGCTGAAAGTTTAGCCTCTCAAATTGCATTAAAAAATGGACTTCCTGCTTATAAAACTTATTATATTCACGAATTAGAAAATGAAAGTGATATCTCTTATCAAGTTATAGAGAAATTAGAGGGGGATACAGTTCAATTTAGTTTAAAAGAACATCCTGAAAATGAAGAACAACTTGTTATTGAAATGGGAAAAACTATGGCAAGACTTCATAAAATAAGAGTTAATGGATTTGGTCCTTTTGATAATGAACAAGCTAAGAATGGTAATTTAAAAGGGTTACATAAATCACTAAAAGATTCAATAAATGCAGGATTAGAAGAAAATCTTGAAAGATTAGTTACATACAATATTTTAACCAAAGAAGTAGCAGATAAAATGAAAAAACTATTTGATGATAACGAATTACTTAACTCAGATACATCAGTTTTAATTCATAATGATTTTGCTGATTGGAATTTATTAACTGATGGTAATACTATAACAGGTATTATAGATTGGGATGAATGTGTTGCAGGAAATCCTATTCAAGAAATAGCTTGTTGGTCAACATTCTTTGATCCAGAAAGAATCAAACCATTTTTAAAAGGATATTTTAGTGAAACAGCAGTATATGATAATTTTGATGAGATGTTTCAATTAATGAGATTAAGATATACCATTTCAAAAATGGCTTTAAGAATCAAAAGATACACATATGAGCAAACACCATTTTTAAAAAGTATGATTGAAAAGGGAGAAAAACATTTAGAAGAGTTATCAGAAATATTTAATCTTAATGAAAATATTAATATTCAGAATAAATAAAGGAGGAAAATTATGAATAAGGAAAAATATGAAAGTTGGACAAAAGAATTTATGGAATCTTGGAAAGAATTGGATTGGGAAAGAACTTTAAATACATTAGATAAAAATGTTGAATATTATGAAAATCCAATCGATAAACCATGTAGTAATTTTGAAGAAGTAACAAACTTATGGAATGTCGTTGCTGATAATCAAAAAGATATAGATTATAAGTTTGAAATTGTTGCTTTTAATGAAAATACTTGTATTATTAATTGGCAAATGACTAGAGTAATGACAAAAATAAATGAAAAACAAGAAATTGATGGTATATTTCAAATCTCATTAAATAATGAGGGTAAATGTACATATTTTAAACAATGGAGATTTACAAGATAATTAGTTAATTAAAAATTAAAATTTTAGGTAATAATTAGGTATTAAAATTCTAGATTTTTATTAAAATTTTCTAATTATTATTAATTAAAAATAAGCAAAATTAAACTAAAAATAAGGGAAAAGTGAAAAATTGTTTCAAAAAGAACTGAAAAAATTTCGCCCCCTGAAGAGTCAGCGAAAGCTGGCTCACTTTTATTATTATAAAATCTTAATATGGTAAAATCCTAAGAAAAATTTACTAGATATGTTATAATTATTTTAGAATGAATGAAGAAGTTAAGATAGTTGGCAAGAATCATTAAATAATAAATCTTTAAACGATCTTGAAAAAGGAAAATTGACCAAAAAGGACAATATGAGAAATCAGCAAATTTTGACTGATGTCAAGCCGCTTTTATATATGGATCATTAGGATGTAAAAAATGTATGAAACTTAGTCGAGAATAGGATGGCAAATTAAGCAATATAACAAAAGAAAAGTTTACATAAATGTAAAAAGTTTGATTAGTATATAGGAAGTAAAAATATGATAATACAAATAGATATAGATAACACACTTACAGATATTGAAGATGATTTAATGAATGCGGCATTTGATTATGCAAAAAGTTTAAATAAAACTATAAATACTAATCGTTTAGAATCAATGGATGATAACAATGATGGAAATAAATATCAAAAAATATTTGCTTTTAATTATGAAGAACTTAAATATTTTTTAAAAGAGATATAAGAAAGAATTACTGATAAAGATAAACCAAGATACTTAGCTTCAGAAATAATAGAATTACTTCATTTAGAAGGGAAAAAAATAATTATATTACAACAAGATATTTAGAATTTCATGATAATCCATATAAACAAAGTGAAATGTGGTTAAAAAAGAACAATATTTATTATGATAAATTAATTGTTAATGTTAGAAAAAAAGGTGAAATTTGTAAACAGGAAAAAATAGATTTATTTATAGATGATAATATTAGTAATTGTTTAGATGTAACAAAATATGGAATAAAAACAATTATCTTAAATAAGTAAAAAATAAAAGATAATATGATAGTATCATTCGATAATTGGAAAGATATTTATGATTATATAAAAAATGAAGGTGAATAAAATATGATTATGTTTTAAAATTAGGGTTTGATAAGAAATAGAAAATTATATTCAAAATATTAAAAATACTTCATAAGAAAATAATATATCAGATAAAGAAAAAATTGGAGACTAATATCACTATTTATATATTTGTGAAGTAGAAGACAAAAGTCCAGTGAAAGGACTATTAAAAAAAAATAGATAGTAAATTAAAAAAATAATAAGTTAAATATGACAAAGAAAATTTGGAAATATTTCCTTAAACTAAGCGTTATGATTGTCACTTATAAAATTGATTAGTCGCGACAAATCAATTTGAAAGAAATAGTCGTGTATGAAGAAATTACTGAAAATTTAGAAGAGCAATTAGCAGATAAAGAACTATTAGAAATAAAAAAGCATATTGTTCATCTTAGGTTTTTTTTAGGACTATACGTATCGATAAAAAATAAATGTAAATTTTGATGAAATTAAATTAAAGATTCTTATTTTTATGTAACTATTATAACAATTTTTAAAACTTTAAAATTATATTTTTAATCAAATAAACAAATTAAAATTTAATACCACCTGAAGAGTCAACAAAATCTAGCTCATTTTTTTTTGAAGCTTATATAATGATAATTTCAAATTAAAGTTATATAATAAAATGATTTTTAATTATCAATTGATATTCAAAAGAAAATACGTTATATTAGCAATGGTGATAGACTGTGGAAATAACAGATATATTAAAGCTAACAAAAATATCCATGAATTATGGAACATATGATATGGTTCCCACAGTTAAAAATCGTGTGTCAAAGCGGAAGTATGGGTTATCACAATTTGATATTGAAGATTATATAGCGAGTTTAGAAGAAGAAAATTTGTATAAGGGCCCTGAACCAGATAGGAATTGCCCAGGAGAGGAACTATTTATTTTTAAAAAAGAGATAGTAGCCAATGTTATTTTTTATACTAAATTAAAATATAAGAATAATCAGATAAAGATATTGTCTTGTCATGAAGATGAATAATTAGGAGTTATATAATGGAGAATAGAGAAAATTTAAGAGTTAGAAAAATAAAAACCAAAGTAAAAGAAAAGGAAATTGAATTTGAAGAATATTATGTGATTGATCCATATACAAAAGAAGAAATATTTGATAGAAATATTGAATTAGAAAATGATTTAAGATTATATGATATTTATAAAAAACAAGTTAATTTATTAACTTCTGAAGAAATTAAAGCAATAAGAAAAAAATATGAAATGAATCAAAAAGAATTTGCTTTAGCAATTGGTCTTGGAGAAATAACAATTCATCAATTTGAAAATGGTTCTATTCAAACTGACTTTGTAGATTCGATTATAAGATTAAGTGAGGATCCTGATATAATGTATAATTTTTTAAATAAAAATCAATATAATTTTTCGGAAGAAGAATATTTAAAATTTTTGAATAAGGTTTATTTACTCAAAAATTTAAAAGAACATAAAATTGCTCATTTTAATTTAAATGAAGTAGGTAATTTAGATTTTAGAACAGAAGATGTTTTATCTGTGGCGAATCAATTAATAGTTAAATATAATAATAGAGTTGATCAATTGAGCGAAAAATATGATATTGAAGATGTGTGCAGTGTAGCTGAATATATAACCCCTTTAAAACTTCAAAAATTATTATATTATATTCAAGGGCTATCAGCAAGGGTGTATGGTAAGCCAGCATTTAATAATCATATTTATGCTTGGTCATATGGTCCTGTTATTAGTGATGTATATCATGTGTATAAAGGAAGAAATTTAATAACAACACCTAATGATAATATTAAAATAAGTGAAGGTTTGAATAAAATTATAGATATTGTTATTTCAAGTTATGGTCAAATAGAAGCAGAAAAATTAATTGATTTAACTCATCAAGAAGAGCCATGGATTAATACACCAAAAGATCATATTATAGATTTCGATTTAATTAAAAAATATTTTGAACAAGTTTATTAAAAATTAAAATAAAAAAAATATAAGCTTATATTTAATTGAGTTTATTTTTAAGATAGTTTAGATTTTTTTTAATTATTAATTATAATATTATGAAAAAAATTAGATATGATTTTTAAATATATTTAATTTTTCTTTTTTATTTAAAGTTGCAAGTAATACACCATTTTGGAAATTAATTTTTTTCTTTTTTAGTTCATTTTGTAGCCATTTTTCATCTTTGTGGAATTTTTTTAAGTTTTCTGATTTGATTTTGCCATCAATTATTATTTCATTACAAAAAGTTTGCTTAGTGTCTTTTTTTAATTCGGTTTTAAAATCAATTGGAGTACTTGTTTGATATTCTTCTTTAGGCAAAAAACTTATTTTCCCACTGGTTTCTAAAATGGCATAATTTAAAACATTTAAATCATAATATCCATTAAGTCTTGCTTGTTCAATAAATTTGTATATAGGTATTTTTGTTTTTTGTAAATTTTTAAAATTAAATTCCCCGTTTTCCATTAAAATTGTAGGTTTACCATTTAATAAGTTATTGATTTCTTCATTTTTAATGGACAAATAAGATAGAATAAAACCAGTAAGGCCAAATATTAAAATTGCTGTAATGCCATATAAAAAGTTTTCTTCTAAAGTTAAAATAATATCTGCAGCAATACTTCCGATAGTTATACCTATTATGTAATCATATATTGTAAATTGAGAAATATGTTTTTTTCCAAGTAATTTAGTGGTTAATAATAAGGTTAAAATTGCCAAGATAGAGCGCATGCCTATTCTACTAATTTCATTTAAATTAATCAATTTATATCACCATTAATTAGTATGGAAAGATATTTTAAAAGTTATTCTTTAAGCGATTATATTATAAAAATGAAAAAGAACTATTTTATAGTTAAAATAGTATTTAATAAATTAGATTTTGTAAATTTTTTTAATTTAGCCGAAAAAAAATATTACTTCGAAAAAAAATTGTGCTATAATGAGTGAGTTTTAAAATTAAAAATATTTTTTAGGAGATCATTATACAAGAATTAAATTTAAGTAAAGAGAAAATTGGAAAATTAATTTTAACCTTTTCAATACCTTGTGTAATAAGTATGTTAATTAATTCTATTTATAATATAGTTGATCAAATTTTTATTGGAAAAGGAGTAGGAACTCTTGGTAATGCGGCAACAAATATAATTTTTCCTTTAATAATAATATTTAATGCCACAGCTGGTCTTATAGGAAATGGCGCTTCAGCTAATCTTTCTTTAAAATTGGGAGAAGGAAAAAAAGAGGAAGCTGGCAAAAATATTGGGCAAGCTATCGTCTTAACATTTTTAATATCTATTGTCTTATGTTTATTAGCATACATATTTTTACCTCAATTAGTTTATTTATTTGGCTGTACGAAGAGTGTTTATCCTTATGCGCTTATGTATGGAAGAATTATTATAATTGGGGCGCCATTTATGATTATATATTCTGTTTTATCTAGTATTATTAGGGCAGATGGTTCACCTAAATACTCGATGATGATGCTTGTTATAGGCGCTATTATTAATATTATTTTGGATCCTATTTTTATTTTTGTTTTTGATATGGGAGTAAAAGGTGGAGCTTTAGCAACAGTAATAGGACAAATTGTATCTTTTGTTATTGCTATTTTTTATCTTAAAAAGACGAAATCAGTTAATTTAAATAAAAAAGATTTTAAGTTAAATAAAAATATTTTCAGAATATTATCTTTAGGAATTTCTTCATTTATTACTCAGATAACAATTTTAGTTTTGTTTATATTTATGAATAATGTTATGACAAAATATGGAGCTTTATCAAAATATGGAGCCGATATTCCATTATCTGTTTATGGTGTAATATCTAAGATTAATAGTTTATTTATTTCAACAGTTTTAGGGGTTTCTATTGGAGCTCAACCAATTATTGGATTTAATTATGGTGCAGGAAAAGAATTAAGAGTTAAGGAAACGTTAAGAAAAGTGTTAATAATAAATTTTGGAGTGGGAGTATTTTTTAATGTATTATTTATTTTATTTCCTGAACAAATAGCTAATGTTTTTATTTCTAAAAGTGATCCAGCTTATAGATTATTTATAGAATTTGCAGTTTTAATGTGTCGTTCTTTTTTGTTGGTTTGTTCTTTGAATGCTTTAGAAATGACAACTAGTATTACAATTCAATCTTTAGGTAAGGTAAAAAAATCAACAGTTGTGTCTTTTATTAGACAAATTTTACTTTTAATTCCCATTTCTTTATTTTTAGGAATTGTTTTAAATAAGGGTATATATGGTATTTTATATGCAGGAGCTATAGCGGATATAATATGTTTTATTATTACAATATTTATATTTAGATCAGAATATATAAAATTAGGAAGAAATGAAATTAAAGAAGAAAAAAAGGAAACAAAAGTTTTAGAAGTAAATGAGAAAAATATTAATTTTTCAAAAGTTATTACTATTGCACGAGACTATGGTAGTGGTGGAAGATATGTGGCACAATTATTAGCTAAAGAATTAGGAATTCATTGTTATGATAAAGAAATAATAAGACTTACTGCTAAAGAGTCTGGTTTTACTAAGGATTTTGTGACTCAATCAGAAGAAATTAAAAAAAATTATTATGTTATTGATGATAGAATGTTTATTGCTGAAACAAAGGTTATTAAAAATTTAGCAAAAAGTTCTTGTGTAATTGTTGGAAGATGTGCTGATTATATATTAAAAGATAAAAAAAATGTAGTAAAAGTATTTTTGTATAGTGATGATAGTGATAAAGAAAAACGGGCAGTTAAATATTATAATTTAAATAAAAAGATAGCTAAGAAGAAAATTAATCAAATAAATAAAGAACGAGCTAAACATTATGAGTATTATACTAATAGGAAATGGAAAGACGTTAATAATTATGATATTATGTTGAATGTTGATAGTTATGGAGTAGAAAAAACAGCTAAAATAATTGCCAATATTTTAAGATAAATTTATTTAATATTTAATGAAAAAAATGCTATAATAAAAGATATTGGAAGGATTTTTATGCCGCAAAAGGATTTTGGAAATTTTATCAAAGAAATTAGAAAAAAGAATAATTTAACCCAAAAACAATTAGCTGAAAAATATAATGTTACTTATCAAGCAGTTAGTAAATGGGAAAATGGTAAAAATATGCCTGATATGCTACTTATAAAACAAATGAGTACAGATTTTGGAATAAGTATTGAGGAATTATTAGATGGAGATTATAAAAAAAGTAAAAAGAAAAAAATCTCATTACTAATTATCTTGGGAATATTTATTATTATTTTTTTGGGTGTAATTTTAATATTTATTTTTAAACAATCACAAAAAGAAAATAATTTTCAATTCAAGACTTTATCAAGTGAATGTAAGAATTTTGATATTTCAGGTAATATTTCTTATAATGAAAATAAATCGGCGATATATATTACTAATATTAAATATTGTGGGAAAGATGATAGAGAAGAATATAAAGAGATAGAGTGCATTTTATATGAATCTAATAATAATATCGAAAGAAAAGTTAGCACATTTAAATCAAAACAGAAAGTAAAGTTGGAAGATTTTTTACAGAATGTTACTTTGTCAATTGATAATTATAAAAAAATTTGTAAAGAATATAAAGAAGGTAGTTTATACCTTTCTATAAATGCGACTGATTTTAATAATAAAATTAGAACTTATAAAATTCCTTTAAAGTTTGATAGCTGTTCAAAATAAAATTGTAATTTTACGAACTCAACTGAATGTTGAGTTTTTTCAACCATTTAGTTATAGTTTTTTAAAAATATTTATTATAAGATGAAGTGGCAAAGGAGAAGAGGATATGAAAAAAAGATTAATTTGGATATTAGTGATAATTGCTAGTATTTTATTAGGAGGAATAGGAAGTTTTTTAATTTTTGGTAAAACTAATAAGGAAGAATTATTACCTAAGCAAGAAAAATCGGAAGGATTAAGAGGAATATACGATATTGATAAAAATATTAATGAAAAAACGATTGATAATTATTTAGGAAGAAGCGATACCGTATATCGAGATGTGAGGATGCTTATGGATACTGCTACATGGGAAAATAAAGGCGGAGAAAGAGAATTAACAGGATTTGTAGAAGGATTTGAAGTTGTACCTTATGCTTTTTTAACAGAATTTCCACAGGAATATATAGATCAAAAAGCAAGTGAGAATGTATCTGGTTTGTATAAAGGAAAAACTTTATTTTCTTTAGATAAGAATGGTGAATATGTAGCTAACTATAAAGAGTCAATGGAAATATTAGAATATCTTTTTCCTAAAGATAAATATATTTTTTTGATGTGTGGAGCAGGTGGTTATGCTAATTTTACAAAACAGATGTTAGTTTCTTTAGGTTGGGATAAAGATAAAATATATAATGTTGGTGGTTATTGGAATTATGAAGGAAATCATCGAATTAGTACGGTAAATAATTATGGATCTGAAATGAAATATGATTTTTGGAAAGTAAATTATCATGATATTAATTTTGATAATTTATCAGAGATTAAATAATGAAAAAAAGATTATTCGTATATTTTGGAATAGGATTAATATTTATACTAACCATAATGACTGTTTTATTATTTGTTAATAAAAAAGAAAAAAAGTTTTATTTAGAAAATCATTATTATACTTCTAGCGATGTGAAAGAGATAAAAATGGACGATTTAAGTGATTTAATTAACAAAAAGGAATCTTTTGCTGTATTTGTATATCAACCTATGTGCGTTACTTCTTCAGATTTTGAAAAAGTTTTAAATGACTTTCTTGAAGATAACCAAATTAGTATTTATAAGATAGCTTTTTCAAATATTAAAGATACTGAAATAGGAAATTCAGTAAAATATTATCCGTCTTTTATGATTTTTAATCGGGGTAAAATGGTAGATTTTTTAGAAGCTAATAAAGATGAAGATGTTTTATATTATACTTCAAAAGAAAGTTTTGAGAGTTGGTTTACTAAATATATTAAATTAAAAGATAATTCTTTGAAAGAAGCGAAAATAGTTGAAGAAAATGAAGATAAGGAAGACTCTTTTTTTAAAGATATTAATTTAGAAAAGGTGGTAAAAGAAGAAAATAAGGTAAATATTTATTTCTTTTATGGTCAAGGTTGTCCTCATTGTGAGGAAGAATTTGAGTTTTTTGAAAGTATAAAAGAAAAATATGCTAATTATTATAATCTTTATTCTTTTGAGACTTGGTATAATGAGGAAAATGCGAAACTTATTTATACATTTGCTGATAGCATGGGAGATAAAATAAAAGGAGTTCCTTATACTATTATAGGAGATAAATCTTTTAATGGTTTTAGTGAGAAATATAAAAAAGATTTTATTAAAGCAATAGAGGAGCAACATAAAAGTAATTATGATGTTTATTTTGACAAAATAAAATAAGAGTATATTGATCAATATGCTTTTTTTAAGGTATAATATTCTTAATTAATTGAGTAATGAGGTAATATAAATGAAAAAAATTTTACTATTTTTAATAATTGGTACATTTTTAGCGGGTTGTAATAAAAAGGTAAATGAGCTGTCTTATAAAGATTTAATGAAAGAAAAAGATTATATAATTGTGGATGTAAGAACAGAAGAAGAGTTTAGGGAAAGTCATATTAAAGATGCTATTAATATTTCTTATGAAAAAATAGATGGTAGTGAACTTGATAAAAATAAAAATATTTTTGTTTATTGTCGGAGCGGGAAGAGAAGCAAAATTGCTTTTGAAAAATTGAAGAATTTAGGATATGAAGTTTATGATTTAGGTGCTTTTGCCGAAATAGATTTACCAAAGGAGTAATAAATGATGAAAATAAAATTAAGTGATAAAGCAACAAAAGAATTTTTTGATGAATTTTTAAATGTAACCTGTTGTTATGAAAAAATAAAAAAAGATCCAACTAAAAAAATAGTTCCTTATACTAAAGAAATAATTAAATATATGTTAATGATCTTTTTTTTAAATATTTTATTACTGTGCGCTTTTTTAATTCTTAAAGATAAGATTATTATGGTAGGTTTTTTGATTGATTTTATTTTAATGATAATAATGTTTTGTTATTTATTATTGGTTAATTCGAAACTAAATAAGTTATTAAATGGAGATAAAATGGGAGAAATTGAACTGGATAAAACTAAGGTTTTGTTAAATACTTTTAATGGACAATCGGTGAGATTTAATTGGACTGCATTAGAAGCAATAGTTATTTATAAATATGGTTTTTATTTAGTTCCTAAAGATATGAAAGGAATTATTTTAGCAATTGGAATAGAAGATCAAAAAAAATTTTTTAATTATATAAACAAAAATAAAATAAAAGTTAAAATTGTAGATAATTCAAAATTATATAAATAGGATAAAATAATATAAAAGATTATTTAAGATATAAATCATAATATTCATCATATGTTAAGTTCTTATTAACAACATCAGTTGCAATTTCTATACCTAAATATCTAAGGTGCCATGGTTCTTCAATATATCCGGTGATATGTTGGTTTTCTTTGGTATAACGAACGATAAAACCAAATTTATATGAATTTTCTTTAAGCCATTTTGCATCATTTTCCTTAATGTAGTTATATCCTTCACTCCAAACATCTACAGCGAGTCCGGTTTGGTGTTCAGAGTGTCCTGGTCGTGCAGAGTAGGTATCGGCTTTTTCTTTACCATCTTTTATAACATAATTGTTATAAATAATTTCTTGGCGCTCATAAGAACGGTAAGCACTATAAGGACGAATGTATAGATTATCTAGTTTAGCTTTAGAAACTAGTTCTTCAAAAGCATCTGCCGCTTTTTCGCGTAATTGATATTTAGAGTCGTAGCTAAGACTTTTTAAATCTTGAGGTTCATATTTTTCTAGGGTGTGGTATTTATTGACTAAAACAGTATATTCACTACTATTTTTTATAGAATTAATATTGGTATAAAAGTCATGATCAAGGCCAATATTTACTTTTAAAACTGCTTCCTCTAAAGAACAATTATTTTTAGTTCGATATTCTTCGTATCTATTTAGTTCATTAATTTCAAAGTTATGAATATTATGGTATTTAGCAAAAATAGTATTAATATCTTCTGGAGAGTAATTATTAGAAAGAAGAGAATTTATTTCTTGAATAAAATTTTTTCTTTCAATATAATCAATATTTTGATAAAACGTAGCATATTGTTCTTGAAAGTCATTACTTTCTAAAGCTATTTCTAAGGTTTTAGAATAAGTATTTTTGTCAATTTTTTCTAAAATATGGTATTTTTTCATTAATGAAACCGCCTTACTATTATAAACTATTTTATTATTACTTTTAAAAAAATATGTAAATGAAAAAAAGATAGTTAATAAAATAAGGCTTAAAAAAATTATTTTTTTATTCATATATTATGATTCCTTTACTTATAATATTATAGTATTTTATTTTATAAATAATATCAATAGTAAAGTTTATTATAATTTTGATAGGAGGAATATTTTGTCAAATAGATTACCAAATTATACAGCAAAAGCAGAGAATATTAATATTATTACGCATGTAAAAGGAGCAATTTTTACTATAATAGGCTTTTTAATATTGTTTTTTAGCTATTAAAATTTGTGAATTGAGCATATAAATGTTTATTTGATAATTTTGGTATTTTTTTATGGTTTTGTTATTAGGAGAATTTAATGCACTATTTAATTATTTTGTCCTTTAGAATATTTTAAATTGTTTTTCATACGCTTTAACAGAGGTGAATTATGAAGAAGTTGTTATTTGGATTTGGAATATTTTGGCTTTTTACTTTGTCAGTATTTGCTCAAGAAGATTTAGCTCCTAATTCTAAAAGTGCTATTTTATTAGAAATATCAACAGGAAGAGTTTTATATGAAAAAAATGCTAATGAAAAACTAGCTCCAGCATCAATGACGAAAGTTATGAGTATGCTTTTGATTATGGAAGCAATTGATGCAGGAAAGTTAAGTTTTGATGATGATGTTATAATTAGTGAGAAGGCTTCTAGTATGGGTGGAAGTCAAATATTTTTACAAACAGGAGAAAAATATAAAGTTAAAGAATTATTAAAAGGAATAGCGATTGCAAGTGGAAATGATGCGGTCGTTGCTATGGCGGAAAAGGTTAGTGGAAGTGTAGAGGCATTTGTAAGTGAAATGAATAAAAGAGCTAAAGGACTAGGACTTACCAATACTCATTTTGATAATCCTCATGGACTTGATAGTGAAAATCATTATACAACAGCTAAGGATATGAGTATTATGGCGCAAGAATTATTGAAACATGAGGATATTTTAACTTTTACAAGCATTTATGAAGATTATTTGAAAAAAAATGATGGTTCTAGTATATGGCTGGTAAATACAAATAAATTAGTGAGATTTTATGATGGAGTAGATGGTTTAAAAACTGGATTTACAACAACTGCTGGGTATTGTGTTACAACAACAGCTAAGAAAAATAATATGCGTCTTTTATCGGTTGTTATGAATGCTTCTTCTAGTGATTTAAGAAGTAAGGATACAACTAACATGTTAAATTATGGTTTTAATAGTTATCAGTTAAATATAATTTTTAATAAAGAGAAGGATTTAGGGAAAATAAAGTTAGAAAAAGGTAAGGTAAAAGATGTAAATATTTTTTTGGAAAATGATATTACAATTTTAGCCAAAGCGGGAGAACAATTAGAAAAATATGACTACAATATTGTAGTAGATGATTTAAATTTACCATTAACTAAAAATCAAAGAGTAGGTCATGTTGAAATAATAGATAATGAAGGGAATATTATAAAAGAAGAAAATTTAATTATTAAAGAAAATGTTGAAAAAGCTAATATTTGGGATTTATTTAAAAGAACTTTGGAATCTTTAAATAGTGGTAATACTATATGAAAATAATTAAATATTATTTTCAATTTTTTTTTGTGATGAATATATTGAAAAAAAAGACTCATGATAATAAAGACTTATTTTTTTAGAATAATTTATGTTAGAATAAAGAAATTAAGTTTTAGAAAGAGGAATATATTTTTGATAAAATTTATAAAAAGATTAATATGGTTAGGAGTTATAGGCTTATTGTTTTTGGGGATAAAAAATAATTATTCTTTAATAGAGAATAATATAAAAGGAATAATTGCAAATGTTCTAGATTCAAATAAAGATAATTGGACTAAATTTATTTCTTTAGGTGAGCTTGTTAATGACAAAGAGATAGATTCTTTAAAAGATTCGGGAATTACGGGAGATAATTATAATTTTGATAGTCCTTTTTATCCTTATTTTGATATGTTAAATGATGAAGAAAAGATATTGTATAAACAACTTGTTGCTAATATAAATGAGTTATCAACAACTTTTGTTCCTCAAGTAACATTAAAAACAGAAGCAGTGAATAGAATAATTGAATCGGTTTTTAATGATCATCCAGAATTTTTTTGGCTGGATACAAATTATTCCTATAAATATACGAAAAGTGGAAATTGTGTGCAGATAATTTTAAGTTTTAATGAAACTATTAATGATTATGAAAATGCCAAAATTCTTTTTGAAAAAGAAGCACAAATTATTGTAGATGATGCTAATAAATTTCGAACTAATTATGAAAAAGAAAAATATGTTCATGATACTTTAATTGAGGAAATAGAATATGACACAAATGCTTTAATTAATCAAAGTGCATATAGTGCTTTGGTAAACAAAAGATCCGTTTGTGCAGGATATGCTAGAGCTTTTCAATATATTATGATGAAACTTGGTATACCCACATTTTATGTAACAGGTATGGCAATAGAAGAACATGCTTGGAATATAGTAAAACTTGGTGATGGATACTATAATGTTGATTTAACTTGGGATGATACAAATGCTTCTTATAATTATTTTAATGTAAGAGATGATCTTTTTTTTAATACGCATGAAAGAAGTGGTTTATCCCTTAATCTTCCCGATTGTCAAGCTTATGGTTATAGTGATTTAGAACAAAATAAAAATGAAAATATTTTTTATAGAGATATTAAATGGCGTTAAATAAAAACTAAAGTGCACAATTGCGTGCATGAATGTTTGGAAAAGTGTA
>CAOLUI010000003.1:0-44545 GCA_948479395.1 uncultured Bacilli bacterium
ATACACTTTTTTTGTGTACACTTTTATCTTACAACTTCATTTTTTACAAGTCGTTTTCTATCATTACCCGAAAGTTCGAGTTTCCTATCAATATGGTGCTGGAAACAAGATTCGAACTTGCGACCTACGCGTTACGAGGGCGTTGCTCTACCAACTGAGCTATTCCAGCAAGGATAATTTAACGTATTAAATAATAAACTTAATACGTTAATATTATATAAAAATTTTAAATTATTGTAAATTCAATCTGCCTAACGATATGTCGTTAATTGAAAATTATTATTTTTTTTCTTCTTTTTTTGGTTTTGGTAATATTTCTTTTCTAGATAAATTTAATCTTCCACGATTATCTAATCCTAAAGATTTTACAGTAATAAGATCGCCAACTTTAAATAAATCACCAGCTTTTTCAACACGTTTGTGATCAAGCTGAGATACATGAACTAACCCTTCACAACCTGGCCATAATTCAACAAAACAACCAAAATCTTCAACTTTTATAACATGACCAGTATAAATTTTGCCATCTTCAACTACTCTTACAACATTTAAAATCATTTCTTTGGTTTTTGCTATAATATCAGGATTAGTATGATAAATAATTACTCGTCCATCGTCTTCTAAATCAACCTTAACAGCATCTTTATCATTAACTGTTTTAACATTACTTGCATCTAATATTATTTTAGTAATCATTTCACCACCCCGACCAATAACATCTTTTATTTTTTCAGGATCAATTTTAAATGTGTCAATTTTAGGGGCGTATGGTGATAATTCATTTCTTGATTCACTAATACAATCATGCATAACATCTAAAATTTCTAAACGAGCTTTTTTTGCTTGAGTAAGGGCTTCTTTTAGGATTTTTTTAGTAACACCTTTAATTTTAATATCCATTTGTAAAGCACATATTCCATCACGAGTTCCAGCAACTTTAAAATCCATGTCTCCCATGTGATCTTCAATACCAGCGATATCTGTTAAAATAGTATATTTTTCACCATTAGAAATAAGTCCCATTGCAATTCCAGCTACTGGTTTTTTTATCGGAACTCCTGCAGCCATTAAAGACATACATCCGGCGCAAATAGTTGCTTGAGAACTTGAGCCATTGCTTTCTAAAATTTCACTTACTACTCGAATAGTATAAGGAAATTCTTCTTCACTTGGAATTACTTGGGCTAGGGCTCTTTCTCCTAAAGCACCATGGCCTATTTCTCTTCTACCAGGTGCTCCATATCTACCAGTTTCTCCTACGGAGAATTGTGGAAAGTTATAATGAAGCATAAAACGTTTAGCATCTTCAATACCAAGACCATCTAGTATTTGATGCTCTCCGATGGCACCCAATGTAGTAATAGCCAGACTTTGAGTTTCTCCTCTCGTAAATAAAGCGCTCCCATGAGTTCTTGGAAGTAGATCTACTTGGGCATCAAGATGACGTATTTCATCCATTTTCCTTCCATCAGGACGAATTTTTTCTTCAGTTATTAGTCTTCTTACTTCATCAGACTCAATCATATTAGTAATTTTATGAACATCTTTTAAAATTTGCTCAATATTTTCATCTTCCGCATAAATTTCGGCAAAATTTTCTAAGGTGCGATTTTTGACTTCTTCAATATGTTCATAACTTTGTAATTTATCTTTTATTTTTATAGCATTTAACATATCTTTGGTCGCGTATTCTCTGACTGATTTTTCTAATTTTTCATCAATTGAGGAAATAGCTAACTCTTTTTTTTCTAAACCAATTTCAGCTATTATTTGGTTTTGAAATTCACATAATTTTTTTATATATTCGTGACCAAACATTATAGCCTCTAAAATATCTTTTTCACTTAATTCACTAGATCCAGCTTCAACCATACAAATAGCTTCAAGAGTTCCTGCAACAGTTAAGTTTAAAGTACTTTTTTCAAGTTCTTCTACGCTAGGATTAATAATAAATTCTTTACCTATTTTGCCTACCACTACACCCGCAACTGGACCATCAAAAGGAATATCACTAATACCTAGAGATAAACTTGAGCCGAATAAAGAAGCCATAACAGGCGAGTTATCCTGATCAACTGATAAAATAGTGTTGATAACTTGGATTTCATTTCTTAAGTTCTCATTAAACATTGGTCTTATAGGGCGATCTATAAGTCTAGCAGCTAGGGTTGCTTCATCAGTTGGTCTTCCCTCTCGCTTAATAAATCCGCCAGGTATTTTACCAACAGAATATAATTTTTCTTGATATAAAACAGTTAAAGGAAAAAAATCAGAAGTAACAGTATTTTTACCCATAACACAGACAGATAAGACAACAGTATCTCCAAAGCGGACTAAAATCGAAGCATTTGCTTGCTTAGCTAATTCTCCTGTTTCAACAATTAATTTTCTTCCTGCAAAATCTAATTCATATACTTTTTTCATATTTCCTCCAAAATTAGAAAAAGCCACTTAAAAGTTAAGTGCCTTATTTTCTTATATTTAATTTTTTGATTAAGTTTCGATATGCAACTACATCATTTTCTTTTAAATAATCTAATAATTTTCTTCTTTTACCAACCATCATTAAAAGTCCTCTTTTAGAATGAAAATCATGAATATGAACTTTTAAGTGTTCAGTTAAACTATTAATTTTTTTAGTTAAAATAGCAACTTGAACTTCTGTTGATCCACAATCTTTTTCATTATGACCAAATTCTTTAATGATTGCTGCTTTTTCTTCCTTTGTGATTGTCATCATTTTCCTCCTTTGTTGTAAAATTGGTTTAAACCTAGTAAGAAAGTAGAGGAACTTTCTAACCAAGAATAAACTTCTTGTTAAATTATATTATAAGATAGTCTAAAATGCAACATTTTATTGAATAACAAGTTTTTAACGATGTATCGTTAACTAAAGATTCGATAAAAATTTATTTAATTGTTTATAATATCTTAATTGTTTAGTTCTTCTTTTTATCCAATAATAAATATTATAATAATATTGCTTTTTAGTAATTAAATTCTTATTTAAATCAATTTTTTTCTTTTTAATATGGCGTATAATAGATCTTTTCCAACATTTTATTATACAAGTTCTTTTAACAATTAATTGACCTTTTATATCATTTAATTTTAAGAATCTATATATTTGTTGGCCTTCTAAAATAAAAATAATAGGTTTATCATAATTATAAATATAATTGATAATTTCTTGATAATAATTTTTAAAGTATTTTTCATTATCTTGAGTAGGATATTTTTCTTTTAATATCTGATTTATTTTTATAGTTTCTTCATTTATATTTTCTTTATCTTGTCCACGATATAAACAATCTAGCGAAATTACAATATAATTATTATTATTTTTATATTTATTAGACAATGTTGTTTTACCAGACCCAATCATTCCTGTAATATTAATAATATTATCATTAGTGCATTTTTTTACTATATCTTTTTTATCGATAAAGAAACTAATTTTATTTTTAACCATTTTATACTTTTTTCTCTTCCTTTACTCAACTATATTTAATTCTCTAAGTGAATAACTATAATGTTTATTATATCCATATTCTATTAATTTAAAGTTGTGCCTTTCATATATGTTATTTAGTTTTTTATTGGATTTTAAACAAGTCAATCTTAAATATTTCTTGTTATTTTCTTGTGCTATTTCTCTACATTTAGCAAAAATAATTTTAACAATATCCTTATATCCAACTTTAGTAACTATTTTATAAATATAATAAGCAGATACATTATCATGATCTAAATTTCTATTATCAGAAGTTAATTCAAATCCCGCTATTATTTCATTATTTTGTTTAATTATATAATATTCTTTTTTATTTATTGCCTCTTTAAATTCAGATATGGGATGATTTTCAAAATATTTACTCCATTGTTTTATATTATTCTTTTTAAACCAATTTATTCTTTCTAAATATAATTTTAAAATTAAATCTAAATCATCTTTATTGGCTAATTTGATTTCGTAAGTCATAATATTAATTTTCACTCCAATTTACTTTTTCTAAAAATTCTTTAAGACAATATCCATCTTTGAATGAGATACTAATATGATTTAATTTACTAAAATTCATTTTAATATTATCATCATACTTAGAAAAGTATTCTTTTTTGGAAATATTTTCATAATATTTTTTATTTAATAATTTATTATTACTATTACTCATATCATACCCATAAAATATATCAGTGATTGATTTTTGAACTTCTTCATCATTTATATTAATTCTATAAATATCTTTGTATTTTGCTATTTCGTTTATTTTGTTACCTAGTTTTTTATATGGTGGATATCTAAAAAAGTATATATAGTTTGTTCCATATTTTCCCCTAAAAATATTTAACGCATCAATATATTCTTCACGCGTCAAATTAGATTTTCCTTTATATTTTTCTATATTCCAATCATTTAATATTCTTTCTTTATATTTTAGGGCATTTTTATCAAATAAATCATACATCTTGTGATCATACATATACTGAAGACTTATTATTCCTTTATTCATATCAGCATCTTTATTTACTAAATGATAAAAATATAATGGTTTATTGATTTTAATCAATTTTTGAGTTTCAATATACTCATAAAATTCATCACAATTTATATGTTTTTTAGGTTTTTGGTACTCATAAATATATAAAAAATAATTTTCACTAACATAACTATGTTCATTCATAAATATTTTCTTTACATCTAATAATAGTTCTAATTCACTTTCATATTCATGAACTCCTTTGTATGCTCCCCAAGAATGTTCAAACCAATAATGTTTATTATTATTTTCATAAGTTAAAAAAGTATGCGATGGTAGTATATCATTATTTACTATATAAATAAAATAAGTTTTAAATTTTATATTATTATCTTGAAATAATTTTCTTTCCAATTCTACTTGGTCCCAACATACACCACATTTAGATTTTAACAATTCATCTGGATTTTGCAAATAATAGAATTTAGAAAATTCATTATCCCATTTTTCTGGATTAGCATTAATTATATTTTCACCATTTTCATCCTTAAAACCATACTCAATAGAATCCAACAAATTCATTATAAGTTTTATTTTTTCTTCTATTTTCATAATTCACTCCATATTACAATTTTAATTAAATTGTATCATAACATCTATATATTAAAAGTAAAAATAACCAACTCTTTTTAAGTTTAAAATATATTTTCTTAATATTCTTTTTCAATTCAACTTTTCGAAACCTCTTTGTACATTATAGTGTGATGAAATTTCATAACATTATTATCTAAACTTATATATTAAATAGATATCTTCTAATGCTATCTTCTTTATTTTTTATTGAATCAATAAACACACCACCGCTATTTTCAATAAGATTTACGCTTCTAATATTTTTTTATTGCAAGTTATCAAAACATTACGCATTTTAAACTTTTGGCATTTTAATAGTGCTAATTTTAACAATATTTTTCCATATCCTTTACTTCTCATTGATGGTTTTATAGAAGCTCCAATATTTCCCCTATATCTATCTTTATATTCATCTATTTTTAATCTAATTTCTACCATACCTATTACTTCATTAATTTTATTAATCATTAAAAATGTTTTCATTGAATTATTCTTTCTTGATTTTAACCATTCAATCATAATAGCAACCGTATTCTTCTATATCTCCCATACCAGAATATTGCCATTTTAAGTCTTTATCATAATTTTTAATTTCTTCTAAAAAACTTAAAACTTCTTTATTATAGGAGAAATCAGGTTCTATCAATTTAAAATTATTTATCTTCGTCATAATCCTTCTTAATATCATTTAAAGCGCTTAATTGTAAGTCTCGACTATTTAAAAGATGCTTTCTATCTATTCCTAAAAAATCTGCAATATCAAACATTAGCCATGCGCTCATATATTTACTTGAATATAGCATTTCTAAAAAGAGTTGTAATCCTTTTATTTTATCAACATTATATTTTTCTTCGAGTGTTTTTATACATCCTCTAACAAAAAGATAAGAACTTATATAAGACAATCTAAATGAACAAGTTTTATCTGGTATTAATTCAGCTACTCCAAAACTATTTTTTTCTTCCTCATTCAATAATTCTTCTACTGTTAATATTTGCTTTTCTGATAAATTAATTAAAGCTTGTGTATGACTTATATATTTTTTTTGTAAATCCAGAATATAAAGCGGTATTGTTTCGGCAAATCCTTCTCCCAAAACTGTTGAATTTCTAAAAAAGTTACTATGAATTAGATGAGATAATTCATGTATTTCATTTTCAAAATAAGCAATGTTTTTTTTATCTTTTTCGAAATTTTCACATAAATTATCACTAATTCCAAACGCATAAGAAAAGCCATCTATATCAAAACAATTTACAGGTTTACCGCCACCTTTTCCCTTATTAAATTTATTGGGATATCCTAATAATTCAATATATTGTTCAAAAGGTACAATATATAAATAATAAGTTGGCTTAGCATTAGATGGGTATTGTAAGTTCAAATCATATAGTAATTTATAACATTCACTTGTGTACTCCAAATAATTATTATATAACCCTTTATCATATTTAATAGCTAATTCTTTACTTAATCTTATCTTAATATTATTATTAAAAACTCTAAGTTCTGAATTTTTTATATACTCTCTTAATGAATCTTTTTTAAATTCATTCATAATTTTTCAACTCTATTTCTTAATTACTTAAATATTTTATTTAATAAATTTATTTCTATTTTAAACAAAAAAAATGACTCCTTCTAAGTTTTAGAATATATTCCCATTATACACTCTTTTTTCAACTTTTTGAAGTCACTTCATACACTTATGGTGCAAATGATGTAGTTATTTACAAATTTTTAATTTCCTGGTTTGACATATTTGTTAATATTTTTTGCAAGTGACTAATTTCGTTTTCCAGTAAAGTTTTATATTCTATTGAAGTTTCAATTTCTTTTTTGGTGCAATAAGCTATTCAATTTATTTTGCATTTCTTGTCTGGATAAACTTTCGACTTGTCTTAAAGTATTTGTTTTAAAATCATAGTCTTCTTAGTAAGCATTAAAGTTAATTCCATAAATAAAAAACTCCCAATATAATAATTTGTTATAACAAAATATTTAACCCGTAAGTATTTTGTCATAAACAACAAAATAACCTATTTAATATTTTATAAAAATCAGTCATATTACTGACTTTTTAACAAGCCTTTTTCATTAATACTCCACAGTTCGAGTAACAATCATGGTGCGAGTAAGAAAGTTATTTCAAACTTTTTTCGCTAAATTTGGTAATTAATACAATATTTGTGTCAATTTCTTAATATAATTCAACTAAATAAAGAAAAAAGTAGCAATTCATTTTCGCCACTTTGTTAAATTTTGATTATCTTTTTAAATTTCTAATACAATTATTTAATATTCTCTTTTCTCTAGTTAATTCATTGTTAGCAACATTATATTGTTTTGATATATGTATTATCCTACTATAATTAAGTGAATTTAATAATATTGAATCAGGAGTCCTATATTCCCAATTATCTGCTTCTTCATAAAGTTGAACTTTTAATAAGTCAGTTTTACTTAATTTTAATATTAATTTATCTAATTCATATAAATCTTTTTCATCAAAATTATTTTGATTATTTTGTCTATATGAAATTAGTTGATATAATATAGTTCCAAAATCAGCAGTAAAACGCGAATAATTTTCATACCCCTTTTTAATTATAAACAATGCATGCGCTAATGAAGGAGATTGTTTAATTCCTTCATTAATTTTTTTCCATTCATGATTTATCATTAATACTTGCAATGCCTTATCTGTATACATTTGTTTACAATATGCTTGTTCTGGAGATATAATCTTTCTTTCATCAAAGATACTAATAATATTAAATAACATGCTGTTTCTTCTTGTGTCCTGAATATTTAAGTTAATAGAATGTACTTTTCCCTTAGTAATAATTTTAAATTCACGAATACTTAAACATTTAGGATAACCTTCCAGATCTTCTGCACGCCATAGACTCAACATAATAATATATGGTTTCCCGTTATGATATATTCTTCTGCAAAAATCCATAATTTTCCGTGTACATTCGCTTGTTTTAAAAATAATTGATTCTTCTTCTAATGGAACCTTTTCGAAATCTTGTCTAAAACTATCAGCAATAATAACATTTTGATTTCTATATGATTCTATGAATTTATCTATAACATAATATTCATCATTAGAAAAGAATTTGTTTTGTAAAAATTCTATAAATTTTTTCCATAACGCTTTAAAGTAATCAACTATTTTTTGCAATTCTGATAATTTATCTTCTAACTCATAAATAATATTGTTAGCATCATTTAAGTCATATTCTAATTCCTTTTTTCTATTATCACGAGTTTTGATTTTCCTTCTTAAATTTCTTACTTCGTTAGAGTCTTCTCTTAAATCATCTTAATATTTTTTAAGACTATATTTATATCATTAGCATCTCTCAAATTAGAATCATATTTTATATTTATTATGATTTTCTATTCCTTTTATTGCGCCTTTATAACAATATTCACAACAAATATCATCTCTGCTTATTGTATAAATTATATGTCTCAAATTTTGGATACTTATTAAAAGAACTATAATAATTATTTTAGTATAATTTGTTTAGGAATATTTTAATAGTTGAGTGCTTACCTCCGAAAGGAGATGATGCATATGAGTAAGAAAGATTTTTTAGCCTTTTCTTTAATCATTATCATCCTTTTACTTATAGAATTACTATTTGTAATACTAAATTAAAAGTGCACCTAACTCAGCATTGAATTGGGTGCTATACAAATTATTGGGTAACACTCAACGCGCTAATATTGAATGTTCCTTTTTTATTTTATGCAAGTTTCCTTGGCATATACATAATATCCTAAAAACGACTTTTTGACAAGTCGCTTTCTATTATTCTCGAAAAGTTCGAGATTGGTATCATTCTGGTGCGATAGTGATAGTTATCTACAACTTTTCGCAAAATTAAGTAATCTAGTACATATAGTACTGACTTCATATCCAAATTATAAACTATTTTTAGTAATAAGGAAATACCATTTATCTATTTTTGATATTATTTATTGGTTCTATTCCTAATTTTCTTTGAGCTTCTTGTTGTTTTTGAATAATATAGTTAGTAACATTTGAAGTTAATAATGTTTCTGTTTCTACATAATCAGTCTCGTCACTATATTCTAAATTTGACAAATAAAATCCCATAAATGCAGAATATATTATTTTACTAGTCTGTTTATATATGTTTATTAGTTCATCTATTTCAATATTATCTAAACCAATTGGAATATAGCCATTTCTTAAATTAAACATATAATTTAATAACATTCTAGATAATCTACCATTTCCATCATCAAAAGGATGTATTCTCAAAAATCTATAATTGATTATTCCTAAATTGCAATTAAATTCTTCATCTGAAATACTATCATTTTGTGATAATACTTCATTTATCTTTTTACATAATACCTTAGTGCATTTTTCTTTTTTTTCAAAAGATACCATATTGTCATATTCTACCAACTCTTTAATTTGAGATTTACTCATTGCCATAAGATTTTCAAAACTAAAATCATCATTTTCAAAATAATGAATAATGTCCTTTGGATATTTTCCTTTATTAATATCTCTAGTTAAAATATAACCACTCCAACTTAATAAAACTTGTTCGATATTTTTAGAATCAATATCAATTCTTAATGGTTGTAAAACAATAAATATTGCTTGCTCTATAGCAAAATCTAATTCATTATTTGCTTCTCTTTTATTTAAAAAAATATCCTCAAAATTTTGATTGAAATAATTAATATCTTGATTGTATCTTAAGTATTCTTTTTTTATTAATTCATTAATATATCCCATTAAAGTATTTTTATCAATGTAATCATAATGACTTTGAATATCCCTAATTATATCTAAATTGCTCAATATGAACACCTATCTTTTTATTAATTTCTTTTCTAATGAATAATCCACTATAGAATCAATATGAGATTGTGTTGTATCAAAAATTGGAATATCTAAATCTGCTTGCTTTACTAGCATTTCAATTTCTGTACAGCCTAATATTACACCCTTAATATCATTTTGTTTTATCATATTATTTATTACATTAATATAATATTGTCTTGAACTATCTTTAATTTCACCTTTACATAACTCATCAAATATTATTCTATCAATTTCATTAATATTTTCTTCATTTTGTGGAGTGGTTACAGTTAACCCATTATCTCTTAATCTATTTTTCAAAAAATCTTCAACCATTGTATATTTTGTTCCTAGAAGACCTACATTAGAAATATTACTTTCCTTGCATTTATCTGCAACACAATCTGCAATATGAATCAAAGGTATATTAATTTGACTTTGGACATAATCTGCCAATTTATGCATTGTATTAGTTGCTATAACAATATAATCTGCTCCAGCCTTTTCTAATGTTTTTGCTATAGATGCAAGTTCAACTCCAATTTTATCCCACTCATTAGATAACATTAATTTTCTAATATCTTCAAAATTCACATTATAAATAATCATTTTTGCACAAGTTAATCCACCAACAAGTTCATTTACTTGGTTATTTATTCTTTCATAATAATGAATTGAAGATTCATAACTCATGCCTCCAATAATACCAATTGTTTTCATTACAAAAACCTCCTCGTCTTTAATTACTAACTATTTTATCATACTTTTTTTAATTTTTATTAATTATCGTTCAAAATCATCAATTTTATCGTTATTTTTATTATTTTGAATAATATCAATATCATTTTCATCAAGTATATCTTCATCATATAAATCATTTATGAAGTCATCATATTTATTATTAGAGAAGAATTTGCTTTGTAAAAATTCTATAAACTTCTTCCATAAATCTTTAAAATAATCAACTATTTTTTGTAATTCTGATACCTTATCTTCTAACTCATCAATAGTTACATTAGCATCATTCAAGTCATATTCTAGTTCTTCAATTCTATCATCACGAGTTTTTATTTTCTTTTTCAAGTTTCTAACTTCGTTAGAGTGTTCTCTTAAATCATCTTCGTATTTTTTAAGAACAATACTTATATCATTGGCATCTCTTAAATTAGAAGTAGTGTCATTAGTTTGTTCTATATATTTTTTGATTTTATCCACTTCTTCACTTGAAATAGAGTAGTTATTTTTATTAATTAATGTAGGTTTTAAATTATCAATAATATCATTAATCTCATTAGATTTATTTTGTAATTCATCAGTTTTACTATTTAATTCTTTGAGTTGCTTTTTATATTTTTCTTGTTCTCGTTTAAACTTTTTATATTCGTTCATGTTGGCAACATTAATATCAACATTTCTTCCTTCTTCTTTTGCTTTAAGAGTATAGTTTAAATGATAAAATCTATTGAATGAATTAATACAATATTCTCTCATTTTATCTTGAATATTTACTAAACTTATCTTATTAAAGACATCAGATTTTCCAACTTGTTTTTCCATACCATTTTTCATTCCATCTTTAAAAGGAACCCCAACAATATGTAAATGTGGACTAGATTCATCAAAATGAATAGTTGCATTTGCTATTTTAAAGTTAGGTACAACTTCTTCTAAATCTAATATTTGTTCTTTAAAGACTTCAACCATTTTATGCTTAAATTTATCATCTTTATCAGCCCAAAAGTCCATATCTCCAAGTTCAATAATTATTTCACAAGCAAGATCTCTTTTGTTATCATTTGAGATATGATTAAAATAATTTTCTATCTTTCTATCATTTCTAGTTTGTTTTTCATTATATTTAATTCTTGCATCTTCAAACAATTCTAAATACAAATTTTTAGTATCTTCTACAATAGATGAAGTACCTTTAATCGTGCAAATTAATTCTTTTTCATCATCATATTTTCTCAAATTATGTTTATCAACTTTTGATAATTGTTGATGATTTTGTATTGCATTATTGTTAAATGAAGTAGTGTTAGTATCATTCGTTTTTGCTGTTCTTCTTGCTTTTTTTGATTTATTTTTATCATTACCTAAATGTAATGAATAAGATAATTCTTCCATATTTTATAACCCCCTTTATAGAATAGAACCTACTAGATATAGTAGGGTAATTTTGCTCTGTCAAAATCTCTAACCCCCTATATATTTTGACACAAGTATCAAAATATGGGGGCTAAGGTTTAGGCAACCTTAGAATCCACCTGTCTTATTTCGTAATATTTCAAAACTTTGTAATGAAATAAAACTACACAAGACTTCTGATAAAATAACAAGCACTGCTTTTTATTTTATCTAGGAAAATTATTCAAATAATCGCAAACTATCGTAAGCAATTATTTCATAATTTTGTTTAACAAACTTTTCCCACTTTCATTGAACCAAGTTCAACAAAACGTGTTCGTTTGTTATAACTTTTTGAAAAAAAGTTAACAAAAAATTTTATTCTTCCTTATCTAATTTAGATCTCATTTCTTCAAATTCTTTTTCAATTTGTTCTCTCTTTTTTCTTGTTTCTTCATCTAATTCATATTCAGTAGAATTAACAACTGGTGGTAGATATTCAAATACATCTTCTTCATTTTCTAGAATTGATTTATCTCCATCATTTACATAAATAACACCAAGTTTTAATTTATCAATCTTATCCATTTTCTTATAATCTTCTAATGGAAATATTCTAACAATTCTTCTTTCGTTATAGTAATTAAAGAACATTACTTTGTCTTGATAATAATAAGTTGCTTCATAATACCCAACATTATAAAATTCTCTTAATCTAAATATATGCTGGCTTACTTTATCAAAAGGTAGATATTCACTAAATCTTAATTTAGTAACAACATTGCCAATTAAGGCATAATCTTTTTTATCCAAATATCCAGAATCATATAACTCATTACAAGTAGTACACATATTTTCTCTAAATAAAATTTCATCAACTTTGCACTTATGATTAGAACTTTCTTTTAATTTTATTTCATCAATATATCTCATTACTAAATCTTGTTTTTCTTCTCTAGTAAGTTCGCTCCAAGATAAATTATTTTCTTGATATTCTTTAGGATATAGTAATTTATTGATATAATCTATATCTCTTTTAATTAGAATATCATCTGGTGTTAAACTTAAATCTTCACAAACTTCACATTCTTTTAATCTGCTTTCTAATTCAGTAATTGTTGTTTCAACAATTTTTCTTTCCTCATCATATTCTTCTAATTTAAATGTACCATTAACATATGCTTTTTTAATTCTATCTAATTTTTGATTTTGATTTGATATTTCTTTTTGGATATCTTCTTTTGGATTTTCTATTTTAGTTTTTATCATAGGTAGTAGTGTTTGATTGACAACACTATCATATTCATTAATATCATCTATAAAGTGTTCAATTTCACTCTCAATTTCAGTTTCTTTAATCGTTAATTTACAATCATTACAATAGCAATAATAGTAAGAATTACCATTCTTTTTAGTGGTTGCTTTTCCACCTAATATTCTTCCACATTTAGGACAACATAGTTTTTGTAAAAAGATATAAGTTAAAGTTCTTTTATAACTTCTAGAATTTTTCTTTTGTTGAACTTGGCAAGATTCCCATAATTCTTTAGATACGATTGGTTCAACTACATCTGAATAATAAACTGGATTCTTTGTTCTTTTACCATGAACAAAATCTCCTTTATAGATTTCATTTTCAAGTATTCTCATAATTGTTGAATCATACCAATTTGTTTTACCTAAAACTTCTTCTTTGTTAAATAAGTTAGCAATAGTTTGATATGAATTACCCTCATAATATAAATTAAATACTCTAACAATAATATCTTTGGTTGCTAAATCTGGCACTAAAATTTTACCCTCTCTTTTATAACCAAATGGACTCTTGTGCGGAATGTGTCCAACTTTTATTGCACCAGCTAAACCTATCTTAGTTCTCTCACTTGTTCTTTCTATTTCGTTTTGTGAAACAGTTGTTAAAAGTCTTGCGACCATTTTACCATTTGCATTTGTAGTATTTATATCATCATTTGCACAATCTAAATAAGCATCATTTTCGTCTAAAAACTTCATAATATGTTCCATATCATAAACACTTCTAGTTAATCTATCTAGTTTTAAAACCACAATCGTATTACATTTCTTATCTTTAATATCTTGCAATAGTTCTTCAAATGCTGGTCTTTTATTTCCAGTTTTCGCACTTATTCCAGCATCTTTATAGATTTTATAAATCTCATAACCTTTATACTCGCACATTGCACGAAGTCTTTTTTCTTGTTCTGGTAAACTAAATCCCTCTCTGGCTTGATCTTCAGTACTTACACGAATATATAAACCTGCTATTTTCTTTTCATCATTCATTAAATTCTAATCCTCCTTTTTATCTTTGAAACCTAAAAAGAGGCGACAAAGACACATTAAATATTTTTATGTCTTTGACACCTCTTAAAATCTAAATAAGTTGTATTAATATAATTCAAACTTCGTTTCATATTAACCCCCAAAAACATAAAACTTGTTTCTTGGTTACTTATTATAGATATTTAAACTTTAAAGTCAAGACATAATTACCATTTTTTGCCTATTTAAAGCCATTTTAAGAGAAGTTGACTCGTTTTAATACATTTAATCTAATGATTTAATAAAGCCCTCTAAATCTTTGATTTCTAGGGAATTTGCTAGACTTCCAATATATATAATTTTAGAATAATTAAAAACTAGAAAAGTAATACCTTTAATAATAACTCTATGAGGTTCTATATAGTTTAAATTTGTATGTTCTATGTTTTTAATACTACCATTTATAATAGTAGGTTTTGTATTACAGAAATCACATATAAATTCTATTTTCTTCTTTAGTTCATCATCAAAGTGTAATTCTTTTGTTTTTAATTTAATCATCTAAATCTATCCTTTCTTTTCTTAAATACAAAAAATCAACTTCTTTTGAAGTTGATACTATATGCTTAAATCTAACAAAAGTTAGAATAGATTGCTCAATGGTGCCCTAAGGGAGGACGTTCAACAACTTTTTTTGCATATCAATATATGTTATACTATAAAAGGTGATTATAATGAACATTGGAATAGATATCGATGGGGTTCTTACTGATTTAGAAAGTTATATAGAAACTGTCGGTAAAAAATATATGATTGAAAATAATTTAGATTTTGATGATACAATGAACACAAATACTATTTATGGTTTTTTAAGTAAAGAAGATAGTCATCAATTTTGGGATAAACATTGGGAAAAATATGCTACTACTATAAAAATCAGAAAAAACGCTAGTAATATAATCGAAAAGTTAAAAAATGATGGAAATAAAATAATTATAATTACAGCAAGGACCTATGATAACCAAATTATTAAGGGTGGCATTAAAAGGCAAGAAAATATGGAAAAACTAATTATTAAATGGTTACACAAAAATAATATAAAGTATGACAAGATTGTTTTCTCTAATTTAAATAAATTAAAGGATTGCTTGGATAATAAAATCGATATAATGATAGAAGATTCCGTTTCAAATATAGAGCAACTAAAAAATTTCATGAAAATACTATGCTTTGATGCGAAGTACAACCAATCATATGCCAATAGTCAAATATATAGAGTATATAATTGGGACGATGTATATAATATTATTAGTAAGTTTTAATTATATTTTCTAAGGCACTAATGATTTTATTAGTGTTTTCATTATTTTTAAACATCATATCAGGATGACTATTATAAATCATATCTTTAAATTTTTTAAAAGGGAACCATTTTACTTCGGATAACTCTTCTTTTTGAATACTGAAATCATCAATATTCAAATTACATATTGAATAATATGCTATCGTATATTGTCTATTTGGAAGTTTGTCTCTTTTTAGTTCAACCAATAATTTAATCTGATTTTCAGATAAAGTTATCCCTAATTCTTCTTTTATTTCTCTAATAATTGCTTCTATGCTTGTCTCTCCAGCAATAACATGACCTCCATGCCATGCCCATTTATTCGGTTCAATTTCTTTTGTAGAGGCTCTTTTTTGTAAAAGAATTTCACCTTTATCGTTCAATAGTATTAGCGCTACTTCTTTGTGGTATTTTCCTTCTTTATGAATTATATTTTTATCCAATATCTCTCCTGTTGGTTCTCCATTTTCATTTAAAACATCTAATAATTCCATATAAACTATTTCACCTCATAACTTGTATAATGATTATTGTCAATATACAAGTGTGTTTACTAAATTGACAAAATTCAATTTGATTTCTATAAAAATTATATCAAAATTTTTAACATATTAAAACTCGAATTCCTAGAATAACTAGAAAGTTCGAGTTTCCTATCAATCTGGTGCCTCTGGCCAGACTCGAACTGGCACAGTATTGCTACTACTGGATTTTGAGTCCAGCGCGTCTACCAATTTCACCACAGAGGCATAAGTAAATTATAGCATATTCTTATAATTTGTAAATAAGCTTATTTTATTTTTATTCCTAATAAAGGGGCAAGATTTATCATTTGACTATATTCCATAATTGAGCCTTTTAAATATTTAGGATCAATTAAAATGTTTTCAATATTTGATTTTGTTAGATCAACATTATTTAAAGATACTATATTAAATTCTACTTGAGTAAGATTAACTTCAGTTAATGTAAAGTTTTTTAAACGTAAATCAAAAAATTTGCCTTCAGATAAATCACTGTTATTAATATTTACATCAATCAATTTTGATGATGAAAAAGATATGTATTTTCCTATAATAGAAGAAAATGAGGTATTTTTAATAGTAGATTCACTAAATAAAGCGCCAAGCATTTTACAATCAATAAAACGACAATTATGGAGTCCACAATTTGTAAATGCCGAATTGGATAAATCAACATGTTCAAAAATAATATTATTAAAGATTACATTATCAAATTTAATTTCGCTAAATGTTGAATGTTTTACTGTACTATTATTTAACATTTTATTAACAATTTCAATATTACTTAAAAATAAAGAGGTTAAATGTTCATTAGATATATCTTCCTTAAAATAATCATTCATTTTCAATATCTTCTTCCTTATAAATAGAAGTAAATAACTCTTTTTCTTCATTATCCGTATATTTTGACATGTCAATCGTTGGTAAATCATTTAAAGAAGCTAAACCAAAATAATCCAAAAAATCACTAGTAGTTTTGTATAAATTAGGACGACCTGGCATGGTACTTTTTCCAGATTCTTTCAAAAGTCCTTTAGCAAGTAGCTTTCTTATAACGTGAACAGATGAAACTCCTCGCATTTCATCTATTTCAATTCTAGTAATTGGTTGATTATAGGCAACAATGGCTAAAACTTCTAAAGCTTGAGCACTTAAAAGATTGGTTTCCTTATCTTCAATTAATTTTTCATAATACTCTTTATGAACTTGTTTAGTAGTTAATTTAAAAGCATCTCCTAAATAACTTATTCTTATTCCTCTATCCTCTTGTTCATAAGTAGCTTTTAATTCTTTTAAAAGATTTTTAGCTTCATCAATATTAAGATTCATTATTTCACAAAGGCGATTTAAAGTTATCCCTTCATCTCCAACAACAAATAAAATACCTTCCAAGACACCTTTTAAATTCATTTTAAATCACCGACCCTCTACTAAAATATTAGCAAAATTATTTTCTTGATAGATATAGATTTCATCATTTTTACTCATTTGTAAGATCGCTAAAAAGGTAGCAATAGTATATTCTTTATTAACTTCTTCAAATAATTCAAAAAAGTTGATCTTTTTTTTAACTTGAATTTTAGTTTTAATATAATTTATTCTTTCTTTAACACTTATTTCTTTTTTAGTTATTTTAGTATTAATTGGTTTTTGATAATTAATTCTTTCTTTATAAGCTAAAAAAGCATTTATTAAATCTTCAACCGTTATACTTCCATCATTATTGAGTTTTTTTTCCGTAAATTCTTTTAAAGAAACTGGACTTTTGGTAAAAAATTCATTTCTTTTTTCGGCCATGTTTTTAAAAACTTCTGCCATATTTTTATATTTTTCATATTCTAATATTCTATTTTTTAAATCATCTTCGCTATTTATATTAAATTCTGTTTCTTCTTCCGAAGAATCTTCTGTTTCACCTAATAACATTCGACTTTTTAAATGAATTAAACTAGCAGCCATGATTAAAAATTCACTAGCTATATCAATATTTAAATTTTGCATTTTATTGATATATTTTAAATACTCTTCTATTATAGTACTTGTATTTATTTCATAAATATCTTGCTCTTTTTTCTTTACTAAGTGTAATAGTAAATCAAGTGGTCCATGAAAATTATTAATATCAATTAGGTAGTCCACTTTATCACATCCTTTTACTTACAACTAAATCCCCGTGCTTCCATTTCAAATTTTATCATTTTACTTATTGTTTTAGCTGGATAATAGTATTCATTATCTAGACTAGATATTTTCGCATTAGTAAGATCAATATCCGTATTAACATTAAACCCACTTGCATTAGAAATAAAAGCTGATGTTACCCCTTCTAAACTATTATAAGTAGATGATTTAGATTGCCATAAAGCTAGAGCAGTTTGGTATTCAAAATCATTAACATTTTTTATATAATCAATTTTATCATTAATTTTTACAAGTCTTTCTTGTTGAAATTTATAAGTAATAGTTTCAAAACCTTTAATACAAGTAAGTATTTCTTCATCATTTATTTTTTCTAAATTGATATTAGGATAATCCCCAATACTTTTATCAATAAAAGCAATTTTTTGAGCATTAATGGCGGTTTCATTTTTGATATTATAAGTATATTCTTTGTTAGTATTGGAATTTAAAATATCTTTAGTTAAGATTATTCTTTCTAAAAGAGTTTGATTAGCAGTATATAATTCTACAAAATAATTTTTTTCTTTAAAATAATAATTTTCCGAATTAGAATTGGTAATGGTAAAAGAAATACTGTTATTAATAATTTTAATATTATTTATTTCAAGGCCTTTTTCCAGAGTAATAGGAGAATTTAAATCATAATAAGTAATCTCTTTTTGTTTATTATCTTCTGGATCATCTTTTTTTTCTTCAATAATGGGTTCTGTTACTTCTTTTTTTTCTTTATCAAAATAATCGGTTATAGTAGGTAAGAAAAAGACAAATACTATTAATATTCCAAATATTAAAAACATAAAAATAGAACTTTTATTTTCTGTGGCAATTTCTCCTATTTTGGTAATGGATAATTCTTCCTCATTAATTTTTACATCTTTATAATTAAATTTTTTTTTAGCCATGTTTTATCCCTTCATTCTTATTTAATAATTATACCAAAAATAAAGAAAAAGAAAAAGGACTTATTTAGTCCCTTGGTTTAAAGATCATAACTAAAATGAAAGAGAAAATTACAACACTAGCAATGGCACAAGAACCTTTAGTTAATAAGCCAGAAAATAAACCAATTATTCCTTGTTCTTGAAATCCTAAATAGGCTCCTTTATATAGAACATATCCAAAATTAGAAATAATGGTTGTAGCTCCTGCTCCGGCAAAGGAAATAAATTTATCATATAATCCAAGGAAGCCAAAGAAGGTTCCTAAAATGGTAAATATACTAGTAACATGACCAGGAGTTAATTTAGTGTTATCAAGGATTACTTGAGCAAAAAAACAAGCTATTCCTGAAAATACAAAAGCACTTAAAAAATTCATGGATTTACCTCCAAACTAACAGCATGAGCGATGCTAGGTATTGTTTTTTTCTGATTAGTTGTATCTTTAGAATGTAGTGATCCAGTAGCAATAATTAAAATTTTTTGGTATTTTTTATTTTTTAGAATTTTATTAAATAAAACTAATGGAAGTGTTACGGGTCCACTAGCTCCTGAATATATTTCTTGACTTGGAACAAATATTTCACATCCCGCATCTAAGTGATTTTTAATTTTTATATTATGATATTTCTTTAAACATTCTTGAAAAATATCTACGCCAATACTCCCTAAATCACCTGTTAATATAACATCATAATAATCCGTTGTTCTTGCTAAATCGTTTAGATGTTTTATTAATACTTGAATAGCAGCGGGAGTCATAACCGCACCCATATGAGTAGCATCATATTGATCAAAATCTACAACACTTCCTATAGTGGCAGATTCTAATTTAATTTTGCTTTTTTCATTAGATAAAATTGTCCCAACTGCACCAGTTGCCGTAAAAGTTGTAGTATTAGCACGTGGAGCTCCATATTCAATAGGAAATCTAAATTGTCTTTCAGCATTTAAATTATGACTACTAGTAATAACAATTGAATTTTTAATCATATTACTTTCAATAAAATTACTAGCTATAATTAAACTTTCGGCAAATGTCGCACAGGCACTGTACATTCCTAAAAAGGGAATTTCAAAATTTTTGGCACTAAAACTAGTTATTGTTAATTGATTAGATAACTCTCCACCAACTAATAAATCAATTTTTTTATTCATTTTATTACGATATAATAAATTTTCAATAACGACTCTTTGCATTTTTATCTCAGCATCTAAAAAAGTTTTTTCTTTGTAATAGTAATCATCAAGAGTTATATCATATTTATGAATTTGCCCTTCACTTTCTAAAGGACCAGCAATAGAAAAAGCATCTTTAATGTATACATTGTTAAACTTTAAGCTAGCCATAAAATATCACTCCTAATATGGCAAAGAAAAAAGCACTCAAAATACCATATATAATAACACTTCCGGCTAATTTAAAAACATTAGCTCCAATTCCGGTAATCAAACCATCTCTTTTATAATCTAAAGCGGCACTCGTAACTGAATGGGCAAAACCAGTGGTTGGTATAATAAGTCCCGCTTTGGCTTTAGTGACTAAGTTATCAAAGAATCCTAAAGAGGTACTTAAACAGGAAAGAAATATTACTATGACACATGTCCATAAATAGCTTTCACTTCTTGATACCCCAAAACAATGAAGTAATATTGTTACAATAATTTCAGCAAATACTCCAACTGCTCCTCCTGTAAAAAAAGCAACAAGGGCATTTTTACTTTTATTTTCTTTAGGAGTTAAGTTATCTACTATTTTTTTATATTCATCTAAATTCATAAAAATCCTCCATTTTTATTATGAAAAATATTTAAACTTTTATACAAAAGAAAAAAGAATTATTATGAATTTATATAATTGCTCATTTTGTTAATTCCTTTTTTTTCATATCGTGAAACCATTACTTGCGTCATTTTTAATTTTCTGGCAACCTCGCTTTGAGTTAAATCTCTAAAATAACGATATTTAATAATATTTTTTTCTTCTTGATCTAATGTATCTAAACTATCCTGAATAATTATTTTATCATCTAAAGAAATAGATTCTTCATGAGCAACACTTTCATAAATACTTCGATTATCATCACCTTCTTTATCGAGACTAGCAACAATGATATTTCCCGCTTGAATAGCTTGATTGATATCTCTAATATCCTTCTCTAAAAAAGCCGCTATTTCTTCATTGGTCACAATTCGATTCTCTTTTTGCGCTAGAGCATATCTAGTTTTTTCAATTAATTTATAAAGACTTAATAGATCTTTGCTAACTTTAATTTGCTTTTGAGTTGCTAGTTTATACATTTCTCCAAATATATAGGAAAAGGCATAAGTAGAAAATTTAGTTGTTCCATTTTTTTGGTAATTTTGATAAGCATTTAAAATTCCCAAAGCTCCCGCTTGAAATAAATCTTCTTTTTCGATACCATAAAAATATTGATTAGCAATTTTATATATTAAACCAGTATTTACTTGAATTATTTTTTCTGGGGTCATTATTATTCCTCCTAAACTTGGATTAAATTAAGAGCTGTTAATTCACTTGTTGTTTCTTTAATACGTAATTTTCTTATATCTTTATTAAATTCTTCAGGCACTTCACATAAAAATATTTTACCTTTATTTGCTTTAATAGCACACTTAGTGTTAAGAATAGCTTCTAAGCCTGTTTCATCATATGAGGTAACTTCAAATAAATTGTATACTAAGAATTTTATTTTGTGTTTTAATAAAACTGGTAATAAATAATTATTAAGTTTGTAAGAACACTTTTTAGATAAGTTACCACTAAGTCTAGCAAATAAAACTCCTTTATTATATTCTAAATCCATTTGAAACATTATCATCACCCTTGTTCTACTTGAATATAGACCATTTTAAGTTATTTTTAAACTGATTCGACAAATGATGTCAAAAATTATTAGTATTTTTTCAAAAAAAAAATTATATCTTATATTTGATATAATTCCTATAAAGCTTCATCTAAAATATTTTTAATAAGGTTTTTAGCTTCTTCTACTGATTCTTCATCAGGTTGCATTACATAAGATTTTGACCTTTTATAAGCATTAGTATAATTATACTCTCCCGTTCCCTTTAAAGTATTATGTTCAATTGTCCAATTAGGCATTTTTTTAATTTGATTTTTTACTAATTTAGTAATATTTTTGGTACCAATATTAGTAATAAACTTTCCTTCTAAAGTATTTAATAAATCATTATATTTTGTAATAATATTTTTAGTTAAAGCCTTTTTTATAATTCCTTCTAAAACTTGTTGTTGATGTTTAGTTCGATCTATATCACCATTGGGCAAACTTTTTCTTTCTCGACAATAAGCTAGGGCTTGTTTACCGTTTAATTTATTAGTTCCTTTTTTAAAATTATAATTAACTACTTTTTCTTCTATGTAATATGCTCTAAATGCTTTATCAGTATCTACTTCTATTCCTCCTAATTCATCTACAAGTGAAACTAAGGAAGTAAAATTAACTTTAGCATAATAATGAATATCGGTATTTAGTAAGTCTTCTACAGTTTTAACAGAGACATCTATACCATGAATACCCGCATGAGTTAATTTGTCTTTATAAGTAGTATTTATACCATTTAGTTTTACATAATAATCTCTAGGAATACTTGTAAGCAATATTTTATTCGTTAAAGGATTAATTGAAACTATCATATTAACATCACTTCTAGAAACACTAGTTATTTTACCATACGTATCAATTCCTGAAATAAAGATATTAAATGGTTCTTTGGTAATATCAACATTTTTAGCTAAATCGTCTTCTACTTTAATATCAATAGAAAATTGGTAAATTACTTTTTCTTTATCTAATAGATCTTCATGTTCTTCTTCTAAAATATTTTTTTCTGTATCTTCTAAGAGTATAGCTTCTACATCTTCGTTTAAAAAAGCATCTAAAAGTTCGGATAAATCTTCATATTCTTGATAATTTAGTTTGATCTTTTTGTTTAGATATTCTTTGGCTTCATTAATTCCTTTACTATCTTCATCATTAAATATTCCTAAATCTTCATTTTTTAAGTCTTTTAGTTTATTATAGGAACTATTTTTTAAGGTTATAACATTATAATTTTTAGTAATATAATCTTGATTATCTATTTTATGCAAAAAATCTAAAGTATTAAAACTATAAAATATAATAAAAATCATTCCTAATATAGCAATTAGGGATAAAATAGTACCTAAAAGCCTTTTTTTCCATCCTTTACCAAAAATAAAATAAGTCATTAAGATATCAAAGGCAAATATAAAACTTGTCAGAGAAATAAAATAAAGGATAGGTATTATATTTAAAAAGTATAAAATCCCTAACGCAAGAAAACTGAAAACAAATAAAGAATAAATAATCAATCGAAATATTTTCTTTTTAGGCTTGCTTTTTTTTTCCTCTTTTTTCATTAATTTCACCTACTATATATTATATCATTGTTTATTATTTTTAAGATTTTATAATAGTAATTTAATTGTCAAAGTATGTAAATTTTTTGTTGTTTTTAGTTGTAAAGTATTCTGCTAAATATTTTATTACACCATCATTAATATAATCAAAAGTTGTTATGTCATTAGCTACTTTCTTTACTTCTGGTAAAGCATTTTTTAACGCTATTCCTGTTCCACATTTTTGAAGCATATCTATATCATTTAAACCATCACCAAAAGCTATTATTTCTTTGTTAGAAATATTTAAAGAATCAGCTAATTTTTTAATAGTATTATATTTAGTACAATATCCTGGCATTATTTCAAGCCACTTTTTATCCAAAAATGAATCTTGCATAATAATAATATTTAATTTAGGAAATTCTTTTAAAAGTTTTTTGTAAATAATTTCCACACTTTCATTGTTTTTTAAAGAAAATGTTATATGGAATACTTCCAAGTTATTTATTGAAACAAATTTTTTGCTATCTACTGTACCAAAATATTTATATATTTTATCTTTGGTACAAATATCAATATAATTAAATTCATTATTATAATATCTTAATAGCTTATTAATTATTGCCTTGTTAATAGTTTTTTTATATAAGCTTTTTTGATTATTATCATATATACAAGAACCGGCATCTGTGATTATAAAATTAGCAAATTGAGCATTATCAGTTACTTTTAAGACGCTTTCATATATTCTACCTGTGGCTATTACAATAATATAGCCCATTGTTTTAAGTTTAGATAAATATTTTTTAGTATTTTTAGAAACTTCTTCATTATGCAATATGGTTCCATCTAGATCTAATACAATCATTTTTATCATATTATCACTTCCTAAATAATATCAACTTTTAAGTATATTAAAACTCGAACTTTTGAAATTCTTAAGTTCGAGTTTGATATTCAATCTGGTGACCCGCTTGGGATTCGAACCCAAGACCCTTTGATTAAAAGTCAAATGCTCTACCAACTGAGCTAGCGGATCAAAAAGAAATGGCTGCCTCGGGTGGGCTCGAACCACCGGAATGTCAGAGTCAAAGTCTGATGCCTTACCACTTGGCTACGAGGCAATAATTTAATTAAAGAAATGGTGGAGGGACATGGATTTGAACCATGGAACCCGAAGGAACAGATTTACAGTCTGCCGCGTTTGACCACTTCGCTATCCCTCCAACTAAGTGGTGCCGAAAGAGGGACTCGAACCCCCAACCCATTGATTACAAGTCAATTGCGCTACCAATTACGCTATTTCGGCAAAAAATAAATGGTGGGCGATATAGGACTCGAACCTATGACCCCCTGCTTGTAAGGCAGGTGCTCTAACCAACTGAGCTAATCGCCCGTGTACTTGACATAATCAACTATAACAAAATAGCTTGATTATGTCAAGGATTCTGTAAAAAAAGATTTAATTTTTAATAAAATATACTTCATACCAAATTAAGAAAACATAAATATTATATATTTTGCGACCATTATTTTTAATATTATTATAGTGATCTTCTAATAAAATATTTACAAAATCTTTATCAAAAAAATCATTTACATAATCCCGATTAAAGACTTCTTTAAGTTTCTGATAGTATTTTTCTTCTTTTATCCATTTACTAAATGGTACAGGAAAACCCAATTTTCTTCTTTTGGACCATTCTTCTGGAATTTTTTCATGAGCAATTTCACGAAAAAGATATTTTGTTTGTTTATCTTTAACTAAATATTTAGAAGGAATTTTACGAGCGAAATCAAACAGAACACTATCTAAAAGGGGAACTCGAAGTTCAATGGAATTAGCCATTGTCATTTTATCAGCTTTTAACAAGATATCTTGGGGAAGCCAAAAATGCATATCTATATACATCTTCTGGGTTATTTCATCCATATTTTTTACTTTATCATAATATGGTTTAATTATATCTCCAATTCTCTCATTATTCCGTAATTCAGGCTTTAATATTTCATTGGCTTCTTCTTCTTCCATAAATGTTCCATGACCAATATATCTTTCATAAAAAGGTTTACCATATAATTTTAAAGTGTTTTGTCCAGGAAAATGCGGGAAAGGTCGAACTATTTTAGCAATTGCTTTTCGAAAAGTTAAGGGAAATTTTTTATATATTTTTAAAAGTGTTGGATCATTATATTCATTATATCCAGCAAACATTTCATCACTACCCTCACCTGATAAAACAACTTTTACTTTACTACTGGCCAGTTTAGATAAAAAATATAAGGGAACAGTTGAAAGATTAGCATGAGGTTCATCTGTATGATACATAATTTTTGGAAGAATATTAAAAAATTCATCACTAGTTATTTTTTTTTGATAATTCTTTATTTTTAATAAATCAGATAAATCTTTAGCGTATATAGTTTCATCAAATCCGGGTAAATCAAAGCCGACAGAAAAGGTTTTATCGGGTTTAGCTACACTTACAACATAAGATGAATCTACTCCCCCAGAAAGATAAGAACCAACTTCGACATCACTAGTTATTTTATGATATTTAACAGAATCTTCTAAAATACTTTTTAATTCTTCTTTTATTAGTTCATAAGGTCTATTTTCTTTAGCATAATTAACTTTAAAATATTCTTTAATTGTTAATTTACCATTTTTAAATTTAAAATAATGTCCCGGTTTTAGTTTAAAAACATTTTTAAAAAAAGTTTCTTCATGCACAGAGTATTGAAAAATGAGAAACATTTTTAAGGCAGAAGTATTAACTTCTTTTTTAAATCCTGGATGTTCTAGAAAAGATTTTATTTCTGAGGCAAACATAAAAGTATTATCATCTTGATAATAATAAAAAGGTTTAATACCAAAATGATCCCTTGCTCCTACTAACTCTTGGGTCTTTTTATTATAAATTACAAAAGCAAACATGCCACGCAATTTGGAAAATAATTTTTCTTTATATTCTGTATAACCGTGAAGAATAACTTCTGTGTCAGTTTTAGTTTGAAATTGATAACCTTTTTTTATTAAATCTTCTTTAATTTCTTCATAATTATATATTTCACCATTAAATATTATCATTTGTGATTTATCTTCATTATATATTGGTTGAATTCCACTTTTAGATAAATCAATTATAGATAAGCGACGATGACCTAAAGCAATATAATCATCGGTATAATAACCATCTTGATCCGGTCCACGATGAATTATTCGATCAGCCATTTTTTTGATAACTACTTTTTTTTCTTTACTTTTTTTTTGATCAATAAATCCTACTATTCCACACATATGTCCTCCTATTTCCAATAACTATTTTTATATTCTTTATAATAATGCCACCATCTTTTGTGAAGCATTAAAAATCTTTTAATGTTTTTATCACTAGGGGCTTGCATTGGTTTTATAACGCTTTTCCACATTTTTAAAGCTTGTTTTTTAAACAATTTATTTTTAATATATTTTTTGATAATACCTTTAGGAACAAAAGAGAGTAATACTTGTTGATTTAAAAATTCATATTCTTTTGGTAAATCATATAAACAATCATCAACAATGGTTTTTACTAAGTTTTTTCCTAAAGCCGAAACATAATAACTACATCTTCCTTGACGGGCATTAATTTCTAAAACTTTAAAAGTGTTATCCCTATAATCATATTTCATATCTATTTCAGCAAATCCTTGATAATGAATATTTTCCATAAATTTTTTGATATTTTTAGATTGTTTTAAAACATCACCTTTAGTAGTGTTAAAACCATTAATTAAAACGGCGGCATTTCCAACCATGGAATTAGTTCTTTCTTGTAAACCAATTTGAGCAAATGACATAAATTCTACTTTTCCCTTTTGGTTAGCATATATTACAGCATCAAAAAGATTGGAATCATCTCCCGGAATAAACTCTTGAATAATTAATTTATCTTGATATCCGCCATTTTTTATCTTTTTAATTATATCATATAATTCTTTTTGATTATTTACTTTATATATCTTATTTTTTCCCGAAAATTTTAAATGATTGTATTCAACTACATTAGCGGGTTTGACAACAACGGGATAAGTTAAACTAGATAAGATATTAGTTTTATTTTTACAATCAAAATATATAGTTTCTGGAAAAGTTAAACTGGAATTTTTATAGGTTTTATAAAATGTTTCTTTATTAGTTAAACTTTTTATGATTTCAATACTGGGATAATTATAGATATAAGATTTAGAAATTTTACCCTTATTTTTAGAAATAAATTCGGTATAAGTTTCATTAGTACTAATTAAAATAATTTTTTTATTCGAATGTTCTTGAGCAAATTTTTCTAATACATGTAAAAATTCTTTTTCTTCCCAGATATGAGGCTCATAAGTAATATTTAAAATATTGGAAAATTTAGTAAAAGCTAGTCTTTCTTTGCCAATCAAATAAGCTTTTTTGTGATATGCTTCAAAAGCACAACGCGCCATATAATAAGCATTGGCATCACTACCTAAAATTAGTATTTCAAAATCCATAAAATTCCTCTTTTCCTTATATTTTTATATAGCTAATATTTTATTTCTAAATCTTCTTCTTTGGTTTTATGTATTCTTGGAACACGATGACTAATTTGATTAAATAAGTGATAGGCATTTATATTTAAATTATGACATACTTCTCTTATGCTAATAGTATTGCCAAAAATTTCAACTTTATCTTTATATTTCAGCTTTGTATCTGTAAAAACCATTATCATATCCATAGCATCACTTACAATTTTATAACGTTTATTCTTTATAGCAACACTCTTAAATTCTTTAGTTACGCCATCGGCATACCCGATAGGAATAGTGACAATATAGCCATCCTCTTTTACTTTATAAGAAGCATTATAACCCACTACTTCTCCTTTGGTTACTTTACGAACCGCTAAAACGTTAGAATATAACTTAAAAGCGGTCTGGAGATTTAAATCATTTTCTAATATTGTTTCACTAATATGATGATGCTTTATATAAATATTTCTTTTAATGTTTCGAAATCTAGCTTTTAGTCCCTTGCCTTTTTTTCGACTACCACTAAACCCAAATAAAATTATTCCTAATCTAATGCCATTTACGAATGATAATTTTTTATGGGTAACAAAGGTTAAACTACGATCAAAATGAACAATAGGTATTTCTTCTAAGTTTATATCTTGAGTTAACTCTAAAAATGTATTTACTTGTTGATCATAATAAATATCTTGAATACCCGAAGTAGCAAAATGAGAATATATTCCTTCTAATATTAGATTTTTATTTTCTTTAATTAATTTAACGGCTTTATTAAGATCTTTTTTCTCTTTAAAACCTAATCGATTCATTCCCGTATCAATTTTTAAATGAATATTTAAGGGATATGATAATGATAAACCATTTAATAATTTTAAATAATCTAAGTTATCAACAGTTAAGGTTACTTTGTTAATCATGACATCATCAATATAATCTAAATCAATAGGTTCTAAAACAAGGATAGGAATATCATTATTAAATTTACGAATTTCTATTGCTTCTTCTAAGCTAGAAACTGCTAAGTAGTTAACTCCTCCTTCAATTAGACTATTAACAACTTTTATGCCATGATGATAAGCATTATTTTTTACAACACCAATATAATATTTATATTCATTATATTTATTAATTACCTCTTTTGTATTCTTTTTTAAAATATCTTCGTCTATTTCGACATAAGTTTTTCTATACATAAAATCATCCCTAAGTTAATTATACCTAAAAATATAAAAAAAGGGAAATAATCATTTATTACCCTTTATTTTTAGAAAGACAGTCAATTGGTCTTTTAAATCCTTTTAAGCTCGTAATTTCAATTATAATTTGGGGCCATTTTCTTGCTGATTTAGGTATTCATCTAATCTTCGATTATAATTATCAACTTGCTCACTAAATTTAAACCCTCGGCATCTAAAATTTATATTAACTAGGCTTTCGATGTTATTTATAATATTTATCCCATTTATATTTATACCATATCCCCCTTTAACAGAGTAATATCTTGAACATTCCATGGTTTCTGATAACATAAAATTATCAATTAAATCATTTAATATTTGTTCTGTTAATATATCAACTTGTTGAGTAGTAATACCTGTATTAAAATGCCTTTCAAATCCTCTTTTAGGTACTGTAATCTCAAATGTTAGCATTTTTTCATTATTTATTTTATATGAATCAATGCTTATTTTTCCATTAACAGTTTCCTTATCCATTAGTATTTGAGTAATATACTCACATAATAGTTTGGATCTTTCTGGGGCAATTTGCAATGCTTCTTCTTTTTTCATTTAAACTCCTACTTTCATTTTTAAATTAGTTGAGACCTAATGAATTATATAGATTAACCTCGATAATTTATTTTTTTAAAGATGTTTCTAGATTATTATAAACAAATTCATTTAAAGTAATATCTAATAATTGATACTTTTCTTCTTGAAAATTATTTAAATCATCTCGTAAATCTTCATATATTTTTTTTACAAGTGCTTTATAAGGAAAATCTTCAAATTCCATTTCATTAGGACTTTTTAAAGACTTCATCATGTATAGCATAATGAAGAAGCGATCGAATATAATTTCGCCATCTATTTTTTTAAATAACATATTTTTAAACAATCAGGACTAATAGTTTTTTTAGAAAATATTTGCGTAAAATTTTCTACTATACAATCTTTTTCATTAAGACAATTGATATTAAATCTTAAAAATACAGTGTCAATAAAATGACTTCGGGCAATATCACGATTATGAAATAAAAACATCATCTTATACCAAAATCTGGCACTAAAGCCAACACAACCAGAAATTCCTTTAGATACGCAAATGCCTACTCGTTTATCTCCAACTAATTTACAATTTTCTCCATTAAGCGAAATTAAACCATTTATAAGAATATTTTTTAGATATTCTATATTGGTAAAATGATAATAGTATTCATTATTATTGTCCAATTTATTTTCCCCATTTCTAATTTATAAAAATTAAATCTAATATAACAAAAATAAAAATTTTAAACAACCTATTTAAATAGTTTGGTCCAAAATTTAAGATCTTCTCTTAATTATTTCTAAATGCTTTTTTTGACAAAATAATATTGCTTGCTAAAATAGTTTTTATGGAAAATAATATATTTAATGTAAATGGCTATGAATTAGATGAGGAACAAATTAAAGCAGCTGCTAGTAATACTAAATATAATATGATTATTGCGGGAGCGGGCAGCGGGAAAACTTTAACGATGATTGGAAAAATTAATTATCTTTTAAAGATAAAACATGTAAATCCCGAAGATATTCTTTGCATTTCTTTTACTAATGAAGCTGTCAATAGTTTAAAAAAGAAAATTAATAATGATTTAATTAAAACTTTTACCTTTCATAAATTGGGTATTTATTTATTAGAACAAGCCGATGTTTATTATGAATTAGCAACTGATAACTATTTGACAAGTGTTATTGATAATTTTTTTACGCAAAATAATCTTTCATCTTTTTTAATTAAACAAATTAAGATAGTTTTTAAAATTATTTTCTTTAATCCCAAAAAAATTTTACTTCATAAAAAATATCCGGAAATAAAAAAAATTATTTTAAGTTTCATTAATTTGTATTCCGCTCATGATTTAAAAAAAGAAGATTTAAAGAATTTTATTAGGCAAAAACAATCAGCTTTATTTTTTTTAATTTATGCGATTATTACTTTTTATGAAGCTAAAAAATTAGAAAACAATTATTTTGATTTTGATGATTTAATTAAAGAAGCTACTAAAATATGTAAGAATTTAAAATTATCATTTAAAGAAATTATAATAGATGAATTTCAAGACACTTCTCTTTTACGGTTAAATTTTATAAGAGAGATTGTAAGAATAACTGATGCGAATCTAACTGTAGTTGGGGATGATTTTCAGTCAATTTATAAATTTTCGGGCTGTGATTTAAATATTTTTTTAAATTTCCAAAATTATTTTCCAAATACTTGTATTTATAAAATTCAGAATACTTATCGCAATAGTAATGAACTCATAAAAATAGCGGGAGATTTTGTGATGAAAAATAAACTGCAATTACAAAAAGATTTAAAATCAACGAAACATTTAAGTAAGCCTTTACAATTTGTTTATTATTTTAATCGTTATAACGGCTTATTAAAAGCTTTAAAAAAAATTAAAACTGGTGAAATACTTATCTTAGGAAGAAATAATTTTGATATTTATAAATTTATTCCTAAGAATAAAATTACATGGATTAAAGATGGGTATTTTAAATTAGATAATCATGATTTTCATTTAAGATATCTAACGGTTCATAAAGCTAAAGGATTAGAAAGTGATAATGTAATTTTAATAAATTTAGAAAATGGTATTTTAGGCTTTCCTAATAAAATAAAGAATCATCAAATCTTAGGATTTATTGATAAAAAAGAAAATTTCCTATTTGAGGAAGAACGGAGATTATTTTATGTGGCTTTAACCCGTACTAAAAATTATTGTTATTTATTAGTACCTTATAATAATCCTTCTTGTTTTATAAAAGAAATTAAAAAAGAAGTTTAATTTTTAAACCTCTTCTATTTTAATAAAATTAGTATGTGCTTTTTCTGGAGCTCCACCAGCTACTAATACTAAATCATTTTTATCTAATTTAACTAATTCTTTTGCCGCTTCTAAACCAGCTTTTGTTATTTCATCAACATCGAATGATTCAGGAACTACTTTAGAATAAATTCCCCATCTAAAGGCAAGACTACGAGCTACTTTTTCGTTTGGAACTGTAGCAATAATATATGAATCGGGTTTTAATGCGGAAATATCAGAAGCTGTTTTACCAGTTAGTGTTGATGTTACTATTGCTTTAATTGGTAATTCCTTGGAAGCTTCAACCGCTAGTTTAGCAATCGTATTATGGATATCTGTACCACTTAGTTTAAAATCTTCTATTTTATATTTAGTAATTTTTTCAGTGTTTTCACAAATCATTGCCATGTTTTGAATAGTTTCAACAGGATAATCTCCCATTGTAGTTTCATCACTAGTCATTACTGCATCACAACCAGCTAATACGGCATTGGCAACATCTGTAACCTCAGCATTAGTTGGACGAATATTCTTTTTCATACTTGTCATCATTTGAGTGGCCATAATAACGCCCTTATTATATTTATGACAAGCATCAATCATCATTTGTTGATATAATGGTAATTTTTCTAAACCAGTTTCAACTCCTAAATCTCCACGAGCAACCATAATATAATCAGACTCTTTTACGACTTCGTCTAAATTATCCATCGCATATTGAGTCTCTAATTTGGAAACAATTGGCATATCAGGTTTTCCAAATTCTTGACAAAGAGCTCTAACCTCTCTAATATCATCCGCACAATTAACAAAAGAAATAGCTAAAAAATCTCCATCGTGATCACAAGCATATTTAATATCTTCGCGATCTTTTTCACTTACATATGGAACATCTAATTTAATACCAGGAATACATACTCCACGACGACTTTTGATTTTACCACTATTCATGATTTTACAAGTTATTCCCCCATCAGAATCATTTGACTCGACAACTAATTTATAAAATCCATCATCAAGTAAAACATCCATACCTGGTTTTAAATCTTTTAAAATTCCTTTGTAATTAAAACAAATTGCTTCAGTTGTTCCTTCAATTTCTTCTTCTACTATTCGAATACTATTTCCAGCAACTAAATCAATATAGTCATCTTTAAAATTACAAGTACGAAGATCTGGTCCCTTAGTATCATATAAAATAGCAATATTAGCTCCTAGTTCTTGACGAGCTTTATAAACTAAATCTTCATCTATTTTTCTTTCTTCTAAAGTTGCATGCGAGAAATTAATACGTGCAACATTCATACCAGCTTCTACTAGACCTTTAAAATTTTCCCAATTTTGAGTAGAAGGACCGATACTACATACAATTTTTGTTTTTTTCATAAATTCACTCCTTCAAAGCAAAATAATTCTATCATTTTCTTTTCTTTTTGTAAACCTTTTACATCATTTAAAAGATTGTTGATAACTATTATTTAATTCTTCTTGTAAAATATAAGAAACTAAATCTTTATATCCTATAAATATTTCGAGATAATCATCAGCAAAAAAATTTTCAATAGTAACTTTACCTAAGGAAAATTTTGCATGAATAAACTGATTATTTCCAATATAAAGTCCAATATTTCCAAGATATCTATTTGTCGCTGTGGGCATCGTTTCTTTTAAAGATTGGGTATGAAAAAATAAGATGACCCCAATTATATTACATTTACTAATTGTTCACAACCGAAACAATCATAATCTTTATTGGGTACTTTAGCTGGTTTATTTAAATATTTTAAACTTTCATTTTTAATTAATAATCTAATTATTTTTTCCAACATAAAAACGGTTTTTTGCATAATAAATTTAATAGATTAAAAGTAATTTTTAACACATTTAATCAAATATTTACAACTATCAGTAACCATGTTTGAATTTATTGCTTCTTCACAATTAAAGAAACGATACCCTTTACATTTCTCTGGTTCCATTATTTTAATAGTACCATCAACATATTTAACATAATAAATTACAAATATCCAATTAATATCATTTTTGTGACAATGATAAATACCAATAGAATCAGAAAAAACTAAATTAATTTCATCTCCCGCTTCTTCCTTTATTTCATGAATTATTGCAGATTTGAAACTTAAATCATCTGAGTCAACTTTTCCACCAATATCTTCATATAGTCCATTTTCGTCACGAGATTTTTCTCATCTTTGCTGCAATAATATATCTCCAACAGAATTTTCTATATGAGCAATAACTCCTATTTTTTGATTAGGAAAATTAAAATTCTTTAAATCTTCATATGTTGCTTCATGATCTAATAGATAGAAATTCATTAGTATCACCTACTTCTAAATCAAATTATATCATTTTCCAGCAAAAAAGTCTCGATTATTTCGAGACTTAATGAAATTGTAGCCCTATTGTAAACTATCCTGTAACAAGATTTTGAGGCTTCTTCCACCCTAGATTTAATTTTCAAAATTCTGTCTTGCTAATAAAACTTCATAATGAAAATTAAATCGTGTGAAGTGTGTACTCAAGCGAGATAAAGATAAAACGAACCTATTAGGGGTTCGAATAATTTCTTCATGGTGCCCGAGAGAGAGAAACAATGTCATCAGTTTAAGGAACTACATAAGAAAATGTGTAGTTTTTATTATGGAAAAATGAGATAATAAAGAAAAGAATAAAAGGAGTAAAATGAGTGGTAAAATTTAATAAAGAAGGCATTGAATTAATAAGAAATAAAATAGAGTCAGAAGAATTAAAAACGATAGGAAGATTAAAGAAAACAAATTTTACAAGAGAAAGAAAAATGGGATTTAAAAAACTAATGAAATATATTCTAAATAAGAAAGGACTAACTACAAGTATGGAAATTAATAATTTTTATAATGATATTAACGAAGAAGAAAATATATCTAATCAGTCATTATTAGACCAAAGGTCTTTAAAACATTAAATACAGATTATTTGAGATTATTTTATCAAGAACACAAAGAAGAAGTAAAATTATATAAAGGTTATTTATTAAAAGCAATAGATGGAAGTGATTTTGAAATTCCAAATACGAAGGAATCAAAAAAAGTATATGGAACAGTAGGAACAAAAGTTACAGATAAAGATAACACTATTACAAGAGCAACAGTATCAACCTGTTATGATGCATTAAATAAGTATATCATTGAAGGGTTTATATCATCATATCGAACAAGTGAAAATAAAAGTGCATTGAAACACTTAGAGCATGATCAAGAAACAACTTCAGATTATAAATCAATCTATATAATGGATAGAGGTTATATCTCAATAGAGTTTATGCTTTCATGTATAAAAAATAATAGCAAATTCTTAATCCGATTAGATAGTAAAGCATACGAAAAAGAAAGAAGTAAAATAGAAACAAAAGATGAATACATCAATTTAGAATATACAAATAATAGATTAAAAAGAAGACATTATCAGAGCGAGGAAATAAGACTATATGCCAAAGAGATAAAATCATCAAAACTACGAATTGTAACATATGAATTAAATACAGGAGAAGTAGAACAGTTAATAACAAATTTAGAAATGAATGAATTTACATACGGTGATATAGTAGAATTATATGGAAAAAGATGGGGGATTGAAACATTATATTATAGTTTAAAATGGAAGTTAAAAACAGAAAAATTTACTAGTAGTTTCAAGACAATAATAGAGCAAGATTTTTTTTCTAGTGTACTCGTTTTTAATATGATTTCATCTATGATAAAAGAAGCAGAAGAAAAAATAGAACAACGAAAATATAAGCATGAAATGACTATAAATGAAAATATGGCAATAGGATTATTTAAAAATGAAATGATAAAAATAATGTTAGAAAAAGATGAAAATAAAAGATTAAAATTATACGATAATTTAATAAAAAAAATGTCTAAATATAAAATACCAATAAGAAAAGACAGGAAATATAAAGTACATTTTAGTCCTTATAATAAGAATTGTTACAATAAATTAAGTAGTATTTAATTTTAATATTAAGTTGTTAAACATCAATTATGGTTGATGAATTTTGGTGTGTGATAAATGATGAAAACTATAAAAAGTCCATAATAAAAACTACACATTTTCTTATGTAGTTCCTTAAACTGATGACATTGAGAGAGAAATACAACAACTTTACGGTTTTACATTACTTCTAGTTTTTTGAATTTTCTTGATATACTTTTCTATATCAATAGAACTTACACGATTAATAAAAGTATCAATCAAATCTTTTGACAAAATACATTCTTTATAAGAAACCCCTGAATAGTATTCACTTGGATAATCTATATAATCATCTTTTGTGATATTATATTTTTCTGATAAATAAAGATTTAAATGAATATAAGCAAAATACAAATCTTTACAAAATTGTTCATAACTATTCTCTAATAAATATTCTGTATCAAAACATTCTTCAAAAAATAAGTAATCCGTAATTAAATGTAAAAACCAACCTAACTCAAAATCATTTAAATATTTATGATTTTTTAAAAATGAATATAAGCTGACTTTCCCACGTACATGACTAATATTATCATTACCACGATTTAAATTAGTATAATGTGATTCATCATTGTTATCTGCTGCATCTGGATATAATGTACCTGAAATTACATCTCTATAATTTAAAGTTGGATGTTTTTCCAAATATTTTTTAGCAATTGCTAAATGAATAGTTGCACAGGCCATATTTCCCTCCTATTCAGCAAATTGATATTGTCAATTTGCAAGTGTGTTTACTAAATGACAAAATATATTGAAACACATTGTATTATAATAAGTATTTTAGTATAATTTGTCTAGGGAATATATTAGCAGTTGAGTGCTTGCCAACTTTCGTAAGAAAGGAGGCTGATGATATGCATAAGAAAGATTTCTTAATCTTATCTCTTATTCTAATTATCTTCTTACTGATAGCCTTACTTTTTACTCTAGTAAAGTAGTAATCTATAATAAGAGAAAAGCACTCAATTTACTTTCAGTAGATTAAGTGCTAACCAATTTATTGGCGAGTACTCAACATTGAGGTGTTAAGTATTCCCTTTTTTATTTTATGCAAGTTCCCTTGACATATTCATAATAACATAAAAACGACTTTTTGACAAGTCGTTTTCTTAATACTCAAAAAGTTCGAGTTTGATATCAATCTGGTGGCTCCAGCGGGAATTGAACCAGCGACACAAGGATTTTCAGTCCTCTGCTCTACCGACTGAGCTATGAAGCCAAAAAAAATGGCGGTCCCGAAGGGATTTGAACCCTCGATCTTCTGCGTGACAGGCAGACGTGATAGACCGCTACACTACGGGACCATTTGGTTGCGGGAGAAGGATTTGAACCTACGACCTTCGGGTTATGAGCCCGACGAGCTACCGAGCTGCTCCATCCCGCGATAAATAAAAAATTAATGGCGGAGGAAAAGGGATTCGAACCCTTGCGCCGCTCACGCGACCTCCTGGTTTTCAAGACCAGTCCCTTCAACCAGACTTGGGTATTCCTCCAGCGACAAATAGATTATATCATAGCATTTTTTTAGATGTCAACTATTAAAAAATAATTTTTTAAAAAGGACTTGATTATTTTAAAATTTAATATTATAATCAAAGAGTCTTATTAATTAAGACAGTGCCATGCCCAAGTGGCGGAATAGGTAGACGCACAGGACTTAAAATCCTGCGGGTGTTAAAGCCCGTGCCGGTTCAAGTCCGGCCTTGGGCACCATATTTGATACCAAACTCGGAATATTTAAGTTTCGAGTTTTAATATGCTTTAAAAAATGTTATGATATTAGGAAAATTTAAGAAATTTAGGAGTTATTTAAATGAAATGTAAATGGATTATTATCACTGGCTTAGATGGTTCTGGAAAAACAACACTACAAGATGATTTAATAAATTATCTTAAAAAGCAAAATAAAACGGTAAAAAGATATCATTCTCCTTATGATGATTATTTAAAAAGTTTATTAGATTTATCAGGCAATGGTTTGCCTTTAAAAGATAGTTATACTGATTTTTTAATTTTTGCTCTTGATCATCGTTTACAAAATTATCGTATTAAAGAAGCAAAAGAGCAATATGATTATATCATTTCGCAAAGAGGACCAGTTGATTCATTTGTACACGCTTCCGTATGGGGTTTTAGTTATGAAGAGACGTACTCAATATTAAGAATGAATGAATTAGAGACATGTGAAATTTTAATTCATTTAAACGCTAATCCTGAAATTGCTTATGAAAGAATTAAAAATGATAAAAATGCAGACAAATATGAATATTTAGAGTATATAGTAGAACAAAGTAAAGAAACAAAGAAAGTTTTTTTAGAAATACAAAAAGAAAATAAATATTTAGCACAATATTCTAAATCAATTAATATATATATATAGATACGACAAATTTAACAACTGATGAAACTTTTAAAGTAGTATTAGAAGAGCTAAATAAATATCAAATTTTCAATTAAGTTAATTATCTATTTCCATTAGCTTTTCTCTAATCCATATTGGTAATTGTTTTTGTAATGCTTTAAAACCATCTACAGTATCTTTTATTTTTCCATAACGGGGAATTAACTTATAGTTAATATTTTTTATTGATAATCTTAAGTGTTTATTTTCATGGTTAATTTCAATGATTTCACATAAAATATTTTCCCCAACACAAACATAATCGTTTATATTTTTCACGTAATAACTAGAAATTTCAGAAATATGAATTAAACCTAGATAATTATAATCTGTATTAACAAATATACCATAATTAGCTATCCCATTTACTTTAACTTCTATAATATCTCCTACTTCATAATTCATAAATTGCACTTCCTAACTGTGGATTTATTATAACACTTATTTAATTTTAGGAGCAATATGTTATAATGTTTTAAGGTGATAACAAGTGGAAGAAAAAATTAAAGAATTAATTGAGGAAATACGACCATATTTAAACATGGATGGTGGCGATATTAAATTTATAAAATATGAGGATAAATATGTTTACGTCAAACTTATTGGTCACTGTGCAAATTGTGGAGCTCAAGACTTTACTTTAAAAAACTTAATACTTAATATGCTTAAAAGTGAAATTGAGGAAATTGAAGGAATAATAAATGTCGAATTATGATTTTTGAGAGCTTATTAACCAGTCAATTGGTTCAATAGGAGCATATTTGGATATAACTAAAAATATTTTTTTTAAAAATTGTTCATAAGAAGAGGATTTATTAATTATTTTTAATAGTTCTTCTTCTTTTATTTTATCTTCCATTACTTTTTCATAAATATCAAAATAATAAGATGGATATAAAAGACGAGCATATAAGAGTTGATAACCATATATACTTAGAGATTTTCTTTTTAAATAGGTATTAATTTCTAACCATAAGTTTTCATCAGAATTAAAAAATAAAGATTTAAAATAGGAAGCAATATCACGAACTTCAATATCAATAATATAATTTAAAGGATTAAAATAGTTTAACAAAATATTAGGAAAAGCAATTCTTTTTCTTTGAAGGGTTATTTTTTCATAAATACTAATTTGATGTTTTTTTAGAGTATTATTAACATAAGAAATAGCATTCTCCGCTAAACCGACATAATAACTAAAACTATTTACAATTAATGGCTTATTTTTTCCTAGCTCAGCAACTTGATATTCAAAATAATCAATTTTAGAACTCCATAATTGAGCCCATCTATTACGATATAAAAGACTTTTTTTATTGTTTATAACTAGTTGATGAGAATAATTTAACATATCTAAAATATCATATTCTTGTGATAGATTTAAAGGGGTTTCAAAAAGGATATATTTCTTATTTAAATGTTCTGTAAGATACTGGTTATTTTTATTTAAAATAAACCTAAAAGTGGGTATATCTTTTCTTAATAGTTCATCATTCATGGATATTAAATCTTCTAATTCATCATCACTGCGTATATAAGGCATGAAATAGTATTTCCGATCACCAAAAAGAAAAGAACAATAATTATTATTTTCTAATATATTAATTTTTTCATTTATATTATAATTTTCTCTAAGAGCATTTTTCATTTTAATCACTAATAAATTGTATTAAAAAAGCCTAAGCAATATGCTTAAGCTGCTCTAGATAACATTTCATTCCCTAATCCATTTGGATTTTGGTTAAGCGATTCGGTTAAAGGAGTCATAGATTGAGTTTTTTCAAAAGTTTGTCTAGATAGTTCATTTAATCCTTTAGCTTCGGCTAAATAACCCTGGGCTTCTTTTTCCTTTTCTTCAATTTTTTTAACGTATTCATCACTTAATTCTTTTATTTTATTAATATAGTCATTTGTTAGATCTACCATATCTTGTTTTATATTAGCCATTTTGGTTAAATAAGAATTGGTGACAATTGATTCTTCGGAAGAGTTGTTATTTCTAGGAGTAACATCTTCTGGTGAATTTATAGCGCCTAAAATAGGAATTTCATTAATACTTTCATTATTTTCTGGTACTATATTAGCCGTTTCATTTATTATTGGATTATTATCTGGAATATTAACTTCTGGACTAGGTGTTTCTAATATTGGTTCAACACTTGGTATTTCCCCTACAACTGGTGTTTCTTCCACTACTGGTATATCTAATGAAGTATCATTTACTACTGGATTACTATCTGGATTATTAACTTCCAGACTAGGCGTTTCTACTATTGGTTCAACACTTGGTATTTCCCCTACAATTGGAGTTTCTTCCACTACTGGTATATCTAATGGGGTCTCATTTATTACTGGATTATTATCTGGAATATTAACTTCTGGACTAGGCGTTTCTACTATTGGTTCAACACTTGGTATTTCCCCTACAACCGGAGTTTCTTCCACTGCTGGTATATCTAACGGAGCTTCATTTATTACTGGGTTATTATCTGGAATACTTACTCCTTCGCTTGGTGTTTCAACTATTGGTTCAACGCTTACACTTGGTATCTCTCCTACAATTGGTGTTTCTGTTGGTGCTTCTAATGGATTTTCTGAACTTGTTAGAATTTCATTTGATGAAAGAATTTCTTCATTTTTAGTAGCGGCTAAATTTTTAAAGTTTTCAAAACTAGCTATAACTTTATCTAAATTAGCATCACGAAGAGATAATGGATGATATGGATCCAAAGTAACAGAAACTTCTTCTGGTACCAAACGATATTCTTCATTAGTTATACGATCATGTAAGATATCTACTAAATAGCTTTTGACTTCATCCCATTTATTTTGATCGACAATATTTTGATACATTCCATCCACTAGATAACTAACTCCTGTTACTTTAAGACCATTATCTACTTTATTAGTTTCAAATACCATTACATCGATACCATTTTTTTCAAAATGAGTTAAGACATTAACACTTTCTGTTCTTCCATCTGGAAACTTCATTATAGTTGTACTTGCCATAAGACATCCCTCGCTATTCTGTTTTAATTATAGCATAAAAAAAAGTTATTTCAAGAGTTTAACTTTTTGAAAGCACAAAAAAGTGACAACCATATGCACAGTATTTTTCTATATATTCATCTAAATAAGAGATATTGTTATAAGGTTTTACATTTTGATTATCGGAATTATTAAAGCCTTTTAAACGCAATTTTCCATAAGCATAATCTCCTAAAATATAATCAAATTTTAAAAAATAATCAGTTATTTTTTCCTCTATTTCCTTGACATTTAAATTTTCTCTATTATTTTTAATAACTGTATAATTGACATTATTTAGCATTATTTTCATATTAACTAGCTAATTTTATGGCAACAATAGTTAAAACCATAACTCCAGTAGCAATAAATCCAGCTAGTAATAATGAATCAACATATCCATTTCCACTAGTTAAATTATTACCATATTTTTTATAATAATCGATAGCACTTTCAAGATGTTTTCTTTTATTTATATCTGTATCTTTTATGCGAAAAAAATGAAAAACTTTATTATTTACATTTTCGATTTCTTTTTCACTCATATTCATAACTTCAATAGGGTTAAATCCCGCAATTTGATAAGCCTCTTTACTTAGAGAAATATCTTTATATTCGGTTATAGTAAAATGATGTTTTTGTTCAAATAATCGACTATTTAAATAATTCATGATTTCATCTGAATTAGGAGTAAGTTTATCATATAAAGATTTTTTATTTAAGTCAGTTTCTTCTTTAAAATATAAATAGCTTTTAAAAACTTCTAATTCTTCATCACTAATTAAAATATGATTTTTTTTAGCAATAAACATATCAATTAGTTTTTTTTGAATAGTTAAAAAACTATTCTTATTTGCATTTTGACTATAATTTAATAATTGTTCTTTAAATTCCAAAAAAGATTCTTTAGAAAAACCATATTTTATTATATTAATTTCTAATCCTCCAGGATTATTTGTACGATATGGATTTATAATATCAAGTTCCCCATAAATAAAAACTAAAGCTTGAATAACAAAAGTTAAAAAAGAAGAATTTTTGGAAGCTTCTAAGTTATCTTTATTCACTAAATATTCTTCTATTGCTTTTGTAAAACCTTGATTTATAAAGATGTTATTTTCCATATTTTTCACCTATATTAAATTATAACATAATTTTTATTTAAGAGGAATATTTAAAATGTTACTTTTTGTCTCTAAAGTTCCTCCATAATAATCTGGAATATTACCTTGAATAATTTTCGAGGCTATTAAGATACTATAACTATGATTTATTTCTTTTTTAATACTAGGTATAATAAACTCATTGGTTATAGAACAATCAATAAATAAGGATATTAAACAATTATTAATGCCATAATCTTCTAATTTTATTCGCACACTTGTTGATAAGTATCCCATATAATTTACTTTAACAGGAATACGAGGCCCTAAATTAGCTAAAAAGATTTCTTTACTGGCTACTCCAATAGGAATTGATAAAATAATACTATCTAAACTAGAGCTTAAATCTTTATTATAATATTTTAAAATATTATTTCTAATTTTTAAATCTTGTAAACTGTTTTGTAAATATTTCGTAATAATAGATAAAGCATCATAAGCATTTTCTAATTTAAAATCAACAGCGATTATTTCATCTTTTTTACTCTTAGTAAGATTAATTACTTTATCTAGATTAACTTGGCTAAATACATTACTAACACGATATTGCATTAATATAGATTCATTTAATTTGTTAATACTTGATTCTGCTACATATAAAAGATTAGGGGTTATTTTTTGATTAAATTTTTGCCAAAAAAAGATAGTTAAAAAAAGTATTACTATTATAATAAAACTTATAAGAAAAGATGGTTTAAATCTAAAATTAGATTTTTTAGTCATTTTAGCTCTCATACTTAATAATATATTTTTAGAAAAAAAAAAAGAAGCAAAAACGCTTTTTAAAACCAATTTAATTTAAAAATAGTATTAGCTAAAAATAAAAAACCAACAATTAAAACTATTCCAACAATAATTAAAAGAGTCCGAACTAATATTTTATTTGATTCAACATCTTCTTTCAAATCATTAAAATCATCAAAATCGCTTTGAGTAAATGATAAGGAATTAGTATAAAATGATTTATCAATTTCTTTCTTTTCTTCTTTTTGTGGTGTTATAGTTTTTTTATCTTCTATATTCTCTTGTTTATTTGCCCCTTCTAAAACAACGGTATTATCATTACCTTTTAAATCTGTTAAAATATCTAAAGGATTTAGTTCACGTGTCATTTCTTTTTCTGTAATAGTATTGATTAAGTTCATTAAATTTTCTTTGTTAGAGGTTACTTTACTTTCATTTTTAGTATCTTTTTCTAAATCTAAACTTTTTAAAATATCATATTGGGTATCATGAACTTTTTTTAATCTTTCTCGTTCATAATCAACATTTTTTCCTAACTTTGCTTTTTTTAAAATAGCATTAATATCATATTCTTTAGTTTCTTCTTCCAAATCTTCTTCTAATTTTTGTTCTTCTATTTCCCGAGGAATATCTATTATTTTTTCTTTTTGAGGTTTTTCATAATATTTTTTTTCAATTAACTCTTTTATTTTATTAATATCTATATTACTATCATTTTCTCCTATTACATGGGCATTACTTGATAAATTAATATCTTC
>CAOLUI010000003.1:44588-61969 GCA_948479395.1 uncultured Bacilli bacterium
ATTTCTTTTCGTCCGACTAGAAGAAAATTGATTAGCATTATCATAATATTTTTCCATTCTTGAACTCATTATATCACCTACCCTATCATGATAATAATATCATAAAAATTATTTTTTTAAAATATATATATTTGATTTTTGAATATATTAATCTTATAATTTATTTATAGGAGATGAAATAGTGAAAAAAATTATGGTAAATAAAGATTTATGTATTAAATGTGGGGCTTGTGTAGCGATGGATCCTGAGCATTTTGATTTTGATGAAGAAGGAAGATCAAATGTCATTAATAATGATAATTTAGAGAGTAATAATCTAGTTAATGCAATAGAGTCTTGTCCGACTAATGCAATTAGTATGATCAATGAAGAATGTAATTGTGATCATAATTCTAATAACGATCATGAAAAATGTAATTGTCAACATAATAATTGTCCACATGAAAATAGGTAAACACTTCAAAAAGTGTTTTTTATTTTAAACTATATAATTTTTTTACTTCTTTAATTGTTAGCATTCGATATTCACCAGATTTTAAATTGCCTAATGATAAGAAACTATAGCTTTCTCTTTTTAATTTCAAGACGGGATGTTTTAATTCAGTAAATATTTTTTTTATTATATGATTTCGTCCTTCAATAATTGTTATTTCTATTATTTGATAAGCTTTGTTACTCGCCGTTTTACAGACCTTTAAATATTTAGGGATTACTTTACGATTGCCAATTATAATCCCTTTTTTTAATTGATAAAACTCACTCGGTGTTAAAACTCCTTCTATTTTAGCAATATAAGTTTTTTCTATTTCATTTTTAGGGTGCATTAAATAATTAGCTAATTTACCATCATTAGTTAATAAAAGTAAACCAGTAGTATCGTAATCAAGACGTCCAATAGGGTAAATTCTTTCCTTAGTATCAATTAGAGAAACAACTGTAGGGCGATTTAAATTATCACTTACACTGCTTAAATAGTGGCGTGGTTTATTTAATAAAAAATAAACTTTTTTTTCATTTTTCTCTAAATAAGTTCCATTTATTTCAATTTGATCGTTGGCATCTACTTTAGTTCCTAATTCTGTTATTATTTTTCCATTTACTTTTACTTTACCAGCTTTTATTAATTCTTCCGCTTTTCTTCTGGATGTAAATCCATTATTAGCTATTATTTTTTGTAAGCGTTCCATTCATTTTCCTCACTCTCATATTTGAATATGGTATCATTAAACATTATTTTAAATTCTTGGGGTATTTTAGCTAGCCATTTATATTCTTGCTGATTTATCTTTAAAATTAATTTAGAAGCATGAAGGCACATTCTTCCTAAAGGATTTTTAAGAGAACCATATTTTTTATCTCCTACTATAGGATGATTTATTTCACTTAATTGAACTCGAATTTGATTTTTACGACCAGTTTGAATTATAACTTTCAATAAAGAAAAAGATTTATTTTTATTTAAAACCTCATAACTTGTAATAGCTAGGTTTCCTTCTTTATTGTTAGTAGAATAAACTTTATATTGTTTATTTTCTTTTAAATAGGATTTTAAAACACCTTTTTGCTTTTCCATATTACCTTCTACTATTGCTATATATTCTCTTAATATTACAAGATTATCCCAATTATTTTGTAAATATTTTTTCATTCTTTCATTTTTAGCAAATATTACAAGTCCTGAAGTATCTTTATCAAGACGATGAACAATAAAAATTTTATTACGAGGATTTTGTTTTTTTAAATATTCTCTGGCTTGATGATAAAGAGTATTAATCTTTTCTTTTTCGGTAGCAATAGTTAGTAATCCTGCTGGTTTATTAACTACTAATAATTCTTTATTTTCATAAATAATATTCATTTTTTTCTTTTTAAGCATTTTTATTCCTCCTATTTTTTTAAAATCCGACAATGCTTTTTTATTTTCTTTTGGCTAAAAAGGGCATTATAAATTTGAAAAGCATAAGAAATAATTTCTTCTTCTGTATAAGCTGTATCATTTAATTTTAAAAGACAAGGAGAGTAAATTACACCATATAACTCAAGATCCGTTTCTAATAAATGGAAGCCTAGATTTTGCCAAAATTTTATTCTACGAGCACGAATTTGATTTTCTTCTTCCGTTTTTCCTAAGCCTTCTTTTTCAATTTCTCCATAAACTCCTTTATAATTTGTAAAAAAGCTTTGAAATTGTTCGATAGCTTGAGTCCCATAATTTTGATTTTGATATTGTTTATAAATTGCAAAATAATCGAGTAAGATTATAGGATTATTTTCTAAAGTTACGTATATGAGAAAACCAATTGTTTCATTCTGTTTATTAATTTTTACAAAATTTAATATATTTTTTAAATATTGTTTTTTTAAGTCATGTAGTGTTTTTCTTTCATTACGAGGAAATAGTTCTAAATAATATTGATAAATATCTTTTTTAAATTCTTGATAATCAACTTTTATTAATTCCATTTTTTTCTCCTTTTAAATTTAGTTCCAGATTTTTTAATAATAGAGTTGTATCTGAATGAATTTTTAATCCTTTAGACTTTAATATTGCTTTTTGGTATCTTAAAAATAATACTAAAGCATAATCAAGATATCCTAAATATACTTCATCTTTAATCGTTTTTAAACAACTATTTAAATTTTCTCGAGCAATTTTATCGGCGATAAAAATTATTTTAGCAAATTTGTTCATTTTTTTGTTTCCAAAGGTATGATATTTAATTGCATTACATATATTATTATTTAGATTAAACATTTCTTTAGCCATTAAAGAACCAATAAAAGAGTGTATAACTGCTAAAGATAATTCATAAAAGTTTAGGGAATAATTGTTTTTTTGAAGCCAGTAATGATTTTCTTTATCACTTAATTCTCGAGCAATATCATGAATAAGTCCCGCTAAGTAGGCTTCATTCTCATCTAGATTGTAAATATGAGCCAATTCTCTAGCACAAGAAGCCACTTTTAAGCTGTGTTGATAGCGAAATGCTGATAAATTTTCTTTTAAATAATTTTGAATTTCTTCTACTTTATTCAATCTTTTCACCCTTTTGTTTTAGCAAGTTATCCACAGCTTTTAGAACTCCAATTTTTCCATAATGATAAGTTAAGCCCCCTTGTTGATAAGCAATAAAAGGTTCACGAAGTGGTCCATCACAGGATAATTCAATACTACTTCCTTGAGTAAAAGAACCACTAGCCATTATTATTTGATCATCATATCCTGGCATGTCACTAGGAAGGGGAGCGAAATTAGAATCAATTGGAGATCCTGATTGAATTCCCACACAGTAATTAATTAAATCTTTCGAGTTTTGAAAAAAAATGTTTTCAACAATATCTACTCGATCTTCATTATATTTTGGCTCGACATTATATCCTAATTTTTCAAGTAAAAGACTTGTAAAGACAGCAGTTTTTAAACTACTTGCAACAACACTTGGAGCAAAGAAAAGTCCTTGTAAAATATTTTTATTAATTCCTAATGTTGGACCCACTTCTTTTCCCTCTCCTGGTAAATTTAAACGTTCACTACATAATTTAATTAAATCTTTTTTTCCAACTATATAGGCGCCGTTAGGGGCAATGCCACCACCTAAATTTTTTATTAAAGAACCAACTACAATATCAGCTCCTATTTCACTTGGTTCTTTTAAATTAACAAATTCACAATAACAGTTATCAACCATAATTATAATATTTTGATCAATACTTTTTATTAATTTAATAACTTTTTCTAATTTTTCTAAAGAAATACTTTTACGTGTTGAATAACCTTTACTACGTTGAATTTCAATTACTTTAACAGAATGTTTTTTTAAATATTTTTCTATTTCTAAATAATCGAAATCATTATCTTTTAAATCAATTTGATCATATTCAATTCCAAAACTTTTTAAAGAACTGGGATTTTTTTTTATACCTATTACTTCATGAAGGGTATCATAAGGAAGACCCGTAATCGAAAGTAATAAATCATGAGGCCTTAAAAGGGCAAAAAGAGTTGTTGATAACGCATGAGAACCTGAAATCATTTGGGTACGAACTAAAGCATCTTCAGTTTGAAAAATATCTGCAAATATTTTTTCAATAATATCACGACCTAAATCGTTATAACCATAACCACTAGTAGGATTAAAATGACTTTCGTTTAATTTATTTTTTTGAAAAGAATTTAATACTTTAATGGAGTTAGATTCGCAAATATTGTCAATATTTCTGTAAATAGATGTTAATTCTTCCTCACACTTATCTGCTAAATTGGCAAGTTCTTTACTAATTCCTAAAAAATTATATTGTCTCATCTTTGTTTCTTTTATCATTTCAAACCTCCATCAACTCTAATTATAGAATTATTAATATAACTAGCCTCATCACTAAATAGAAAGGCTACTACATTAGCTATTTCTTCAGGATGAGCAAATCTTTCTAATAAAATCTTTTTTTCTTCTTCTTTTAAATAATTAGGATTCATTTCTAAAACCGCAGCAGTTCTAGTCCAACCAGGAGCTATTGCATTTACCAAAACATAAGGAGCTAAAGCTTTAGCAAAATTATAAGTTAAAGAAATTACTCCAGCTTTAGAAGCATCATAATCCATGGAAAAAGTTTCATTAGTATCGATACCATTAGTGGATGTTATATTAATAATTTTTCCGGCTTTTTTTTCAAGCATATAATTTCCAACATATTTACACATTAAAAATACACCAACTAGATTTACATTTAAAACCTTTGTAAATTCTTTAGCTGTTTTATCATAATAATAGTTATCTAAAGATAAAGCGGCATTATTTACCAAATAATCGATTGTAGAAAAATTTTCCAAGATTAGAGCAAGCATTTTTTTTACTTCATCTTCATTCGAAATATCAGCTTGAATAGTAAGGACTTTAATATTATATTTTAATTCTAGTTCATTTTTTAATCTCTCAGCTTCTTTTCGACTTGTTAAATAATTAATAACAATATCATGATTTTGTTGGGCCATCTTTTTAGCAATCGCTGCCCCAATACCCTTTGCTGCCCCAGTAATTAAAACAACTTTCCTTGACATAAGATCTCCTTTTTTCTAGTTGTATTTTAACACAAATAAAAAAATAATAATACTTTTTAAGAAGCATTATTAATTAAGATAGTAATTAAATCAGTATAATTTATATTTTCATTTTCTATTAAAGTGGGAAACATACTAATTTTAGTAAATCCCGGAAGAGTATTTATTTCATTAATATATATTTCATTATTATTTTGATCATAAAAAAAATCTATTCTCGATAAACCACTGGCTTGGAATCCTAAAAATATTTTTCGGGCATAATCCTGAACTTTCTTGATGATTTCTTGAGATAAATCTTGAGGAATAGTAGTATAAGATTTATTATTCTCATATTTAGATTCATAATCATAAAACTCTTTAGCTGATTTTATTTCTCCCAAGTCACTAATAATTAATTTTCCCTCTTTTTCTAAGACTGCACATTCAAGTTCACGACATTTAATAAACTTTTCAATAATTACTTTTTTATCATATTTAAATGCTTCTTTAATTGCATTTTCTAATTCATTTTCATTGATAGCTTTATTAATTCCAATTGATGAACCTCCATTTGCCGGTTTAACAATTAAAGGCAATCCTAACTTTTTGATTATTTCTTCTAAATTATAGTTAGTGTTTATAACTACATATGGTACTTGATTAATTTTCAAGTTATTAAAAAGAATTTTGGACATTTCTTTATCCATACCAATAGCACTAGAAAGAGTTTTACATCCAACAAATTTAATATTAAATAATTCAAGCATTCCTTGAATTTTTCCATCTTCCCCATTAGTTCCATGAATTATCGGAAAAACAACATCAAATTCTTTTAAATAGTCAATAATATTTATAATTTTGACTACATCACTATCTAACCATTTACCATTTTCTAAATATGTTAAGTCGTCATTAAAAATATACCATTCATTATTTTTACTTATCCCTACTAATTCATAATTAAATAAATTATTATCTATATTTTCAACAATACTTTTCGCTGACTTACAAGAAATATAATGTTCACTAGAATTGCCTCCAAATAAAATTAAAACTTTTTTTATAATATTCACCTCATTAATATATATTAAATACGCTATTTTTAAATTCTATTTTTGGCATAAAAAATGACTTCTTCCAAGATTTCCAACTTTTCGAAGCCACTTCAATTCAATATGGGGCGAAATGTGGGGATCGAACCCACGCATACCGGAGCCACAATCCGGCGTGTTAACCACTTCACCAATTCCGCCATATATATATCTATTAGAATAACAAATAATTGAACATTTGGCAATAGTATATTATAATTTAAAGTAGGATGTGATAAAAAATGCTAACAGCTAATTTCTTTGAAACTTTTTATAGAGAATTATTAGATTTTCTAAAGGATGCAAAAGATATATTTGTAGATACTATTTCTTATTTTCATAAATATTTAAATAGATTTTTTCCTGATGATGTTTTAGTAATATTTCTTATTACGATTGGAGCAATACTTTTAATATTAATTTTTCGTTCCATTATAAATAGATAAAAATAGTTCAAGCGAACTATTTTTTGTTTAAATACTCATTTAAATTTTTAACACGATATTGTAATTCGGGCATTTGACTTGTAGAAATGAAGCCACTTGGAGCATTTATAACATCTGGGATACGATTAACAATATCAGCACAAGTAAGTTCGACGGTACAGGGTTTATTAATAATCATAGTTGTATCAGGTTCTCCTATTATGGACCATTCATTTACATCAAACTCATCTTCTCTATAAACTTTACCAATACATTCTGCTTCTATAGTAATTCCTTCTTGAGTTGTGGCAGTTACAATAGCACTCATACCAGCTGCATCTCCAGCTTTTATAGTCATATCAAGAGTGCTAGAATAAATATCACTATCATGAGTTTGAGGTACACATTTTTGACTTATTTGTGTTAAATGTAAACCTAATTTATCAATTAACCAACCAGCAACATTCCACATATAACTTGGTAAAAATTCGCGATTATTAATTATTTCTGCTCTTTCTTCATTAGTCATACGATCCGCACTGGCTACTTCTTTATCAAATTCGTCTAATGATAGTCCTGCACCATGAGCTTTAGCAAGAGCAATTCCATAATCTTCCACATTATAGGAACTACTTCCTTTTATTTTAATGATTTTATGAGTAGAAGCAGCTAAATTGTTAATAAGCCCTCCCCAAAAAATATCTTGATAACCACACCCTGTAATAGTTACATTATTAGCTTTAGCTAAACTATCAAGTTCATAAAATAATTGTGGATTAGAGTTACTCGCAAAAAATGCTTCTTCACATGTTGTAATAACATTTACTTTACATCTTAAACAAATTCTAATAACCTCTTCTAAATCATTTAATAGACTCATCGTCGTAATAATAGCAATATCAGGTTTTATTTCTCTTAAATTTTTTTCTAAATTATTTAGATTATCAACTATAATATTTCTATTCTTAGTTTCCATTATATTACCAATGTCTTTTCCACAAATATTATTATCAATGTCAAAGGCAGCTACTATTTCAGCTCCTTTTTCCAATACATAGCGCATTGTATATTTGCTCATTTTCCCACAACCAATTTGAGCTACTTTAATTTTTCTTTCCATTTTTTAAATCCTCTTTCTATTCATAATCATCTAAATTAACATTTTCTTCGTTAATTAAATCTTTAAATTCTTCCTTAAATCTAGCTATTTCTTTAATTTTAGCATCTTCATAAATATTTTTAGCATTATAAATTGCTTTATAAACATGTTTGATTTTTACTTCATTCTCGTTATCAAATAAAGCATAAGTAAAAGCATTCGCTAAAATTGTTAAACAGATATCAGGGTATCTGCTGGCAACTTCATAAACTCTTTTATATTCATCAGTCATTTCTACAATAAAGGTCATTATTTTTTCTTTTATAAAATCTGTATAATTTAATTTAACGCCAATTTGCTTTTCTAATTTAGGAGTAGTGCCCATTAATATTTTAACTACAGTTGGTTTGTCAGCTTCGGTAACTTCAATTTTCTGAAATCTTCTTAAAAAAGCTCGGTCTCTTAAAATATATTGTTCATATTCTTCTGTTGTAGTAGCTCCTATCATTTTGATAGTTCCTCGATCAAGTCCTGATTTTAATAAGTTGGCAAAATCGATTCCACCATTTTCAGTAGTATTTTTATTAACTAAAACATGAGTTTCATCAATAAAGATTATTATTTTTTCTTTATTTTCTAGTTCTTTAACTAATAAATCTATTCTATTTTCAACTTGACCATCATTAATACTAGAACCAAGTAGGCTTGTTATATTAATTTTTATTAATTCCCAACCTAGTAAAGCATTAGGAACATTACCCTTTTGGATTCGATAAGCAAGTCCTTCAACAATAGCTGTTTTACCTATTCCTGGTTTACCAACTAAAAGAGCACTTTTCTCAGGAGTTAATAGAGTCAATATACATTGTTTAATTTCTAAATCTCTAGCTATTGCTGGATCAGTAATAAATTCTTTTTTCGTAAAATTTTCTCCATAACGCTCGAGCATGCTAATTTTATTTGAATCCATTTTATTCACCAATTTAATTATACCGCAAAAAGCGAAAAAGTAAATTAATAACTTTTTCGCTTTTAATGATGATAGGATAAATCGTGATAAGTTTCATGTAAATCTTCAAAATCAATTTCATTTTCTTCTATATATTCTTCATACTCCTCATATTGTTTTTGATTTTTTAATAATTTATCTTTAACTTCTTTAGATGTATAAATTTTAACTACTACATCATAATTATAAGTTCGAATTACTTTTTCTTTTAAATCATTAATTAAATTATTAAACATATTTTTATTATACTTAAACTGATTTAAATAGTGTTCTAAATGAATTATTTCATATTTATTTTCACGACTTTTAGTAGGTTCAATAGATATATCAAAATATTCTGTGTTATAACAGTATTCAATCCTAATTTGATCATCTAACTTGTCATCAATTATTATTTCATTATAATATCCTTCTAAAACTAAGTTATCTTGCATCTTATATTCTAATGTTTTTATTGGTTTACTAACATCTTTATTATCATAATAAATTGTCGTATTAGTTATTTCAATGGCACTTACAGCGATACCTAAACCTAAAAGGCCAAAACTAATAAGAGAAATAATTAAAATAATGAAAAAATTAGTTTGACGGTTAAAAATAAAATTAAATAAAGTAAGAAAAACGATTATTCCTAATATTAATAAGGCTAAAATAATCAAATAAATTCCGAAATAGAAAACTCCTTTAAATAATAAATAAACAGAAATAGAAAATGCCGCAGTTAAACCAATGATATAAAAAATTAAACCAATTAAAAGAAAGAAAACAATTATTTTAATTCCTATAATACAAAAAGATGTTAAAATATCAAGTAAGTTTTTTGAATTAGGATTTACATTCTTTACTATTTTTTCTGGATTTGAAGATCTTGGATGCTCTTTAATTTTTTCTTTTTTGGGATTTGGGTGAAAATTGAAATTAGGTTCTTGACTATTTAAATAACGTTTTTCAAATATTTTGATAAATAAGATTATAGCAAATAAAACATAACATATTTCGAGAAAAGCCTTTCCTAAATTACCAATAATGTGAAATGGAATGGGGCTTCCAAGAGAGCTAGATATATTATAAATAATATTTTTACACACCTGAGCAATCAATTCAAAAGGTAATCGACAAAGAGCAATAATTATAAATATACAAAGCATTTCTAAAATAAACCTTACTATTTCTTTAAAATCTTTTGTCGAAAAAAACTCAATAATATTTTCAATAATAGCTACAAATTCTTCAATAAAATTATTTAAAATGTCATTTTTCTTTTCTTGGGGCTTTTTTATTTTATAAGCACTAAGTAATTCACTAGCTAACTCATCTATATTGCCTAATGATTTTATAGCTTCCTCTTCTGTTGAACCTTGACTCATTTTTTCTTCAATAAATCCTGAGTATTCTTTTAAAATATCTTCGACTTCACTCTCTTCTAAAATATCAATTTTTTTACGTAATTTATTTAAAAATTCTTGTTTATTCATTTTTTTCACTTCCTTTAATAAAATCGTTGACACTATTGGAAAATTTTTTCCATTCCATTATTTGATTTTTTTTTCTTTTTTTTCCTGATACGGTTATGTGATAATACTTTCTTGTTGGGCCGTTTTTAGATTCTTCTAAATAAGTTTCAAAATAGCCTTCATTAGTTAACCTTTTTAAAATGGGATAAATAGTTCCTTCATTAACATCAACTATTTTACTTACCGCCTCAACAAGTTCATATCCATACATATCTTTTTTTTCTACAATTAAAAGTACCAATAACTCTAAAACCCCTTTTTTAAATTGAGTATTAATATTCACCACCTCTTAGTAAGATAATAATATACTAATTACTTTGTATTGTCAAGTACTAGGTAAAAGCAAATAAAATGATTAAAAAAAAGTAACTTTTTAGCTACTCTGTTCTTAAGGCAATAACAGGATCCTTTTTACTTGCTATTTTAGATGGTATTGCTCCACCAATTAAAGTTAAAATTAAACTTATTATTATTAGAATAAGAGCGTGAAGAGGATTTAAAACCGCCACATTTTTTAAATCCGTTAAATTGTATAAAAGCTGATTTACAGGAATTAATAATAATCTTGTAATTATAATTCCTAATAATCCTGATGATAAACCAATTATAAAAGTTTCAGCATTAAATACACGAGAAATATCTTTTTTACGAGCTCCTAAGCTTCTTAATATTCCAATTTCTTTGGTTCTTTCTAAAACAGAAATATACATGATAATACCAATCATTATAGATGATACAATTAGACTTATAGCACTAAAAGCAACTAAAACAATTGTGATAGCATCCATAATATTTCCCGATAAAGATGAGATTATTTCCGCTTGATCGGTATAAACTATTTGTTCTTCAGGGCTTTTTCCTTCATTATATTTATCTAAATATTTTAATAATTCTTCTTTCGCATTAAAATCTCTAGGAAAAACTTGAATCATATAGGGAACAGCTTCATCACCTAAATAAGCTAAGGTTTGATTTTTAATTTCTTTACCTTCATCGGTAGTTAAATCAAATGGTTCTCCTGTCATTAAATTATATTTGGCTTCTTTTTGGGCTTTAACTATTTTAGAATTTTTATTAACAGAAATAACATAATCTAATAATTTATCGGTATATGTTAATGCTGATGATTGTACATAACTAGGAAAATCTTCTTTTAATCTAATAATTCCTACTATTTTTAAACTAAGGGTATTTTCACTTTGATATAATTTTTCTAAATCAGAATTAATGGTAAAATAATTACCAACTTTTTCATAATACTGATCATTTAAAACTAATTTTAATTCACTATTCAAAATATCATCAAAACTAATATTTTCTTTAGTGATATCAAGATTTAATGCTTCTAAAATTTCTTCTGTGACATGATTTTTACTATCAACAATAAGCATTAATTCTTCTTTTTCTTGAGCTTCTCTCCCAATTAAAATATCGTATTTTTCTTCAATTACACTTTTTTTATCACTATTTAAATTTTTGGGAATACTACCCATGGTTTGCCCAATAGTCAACATTTTGACTTGCCCAGATATTTTATTAATTAAATTAAGATTAGTGTAACGATTATAAGAGATACCACTGACAATATCAGGGTTAGCTTTTTCTAAATATTCCACATAATCTTTGGTAATTTTATTTTTATGAGTTAAAGTTTTTTCAATATCTTTTTCAGGAATTATATAATCAAAGTTAGGATAGTCTTCTTCTGTTTTTTTCACCGTATTTTGCATTTCATTCATTGCCTCTTCATCTAAATTCATTGCTTGTTCACTTATTATAATAGGCATTGATGATAACGTATTTCTTTCAAAAATATCGATTTGTTGATCGAATCCATTAGATAAACTAAGAATTGATGCAATACCAATAATACCAATACTTGAAGCAAAGGAAGTTAAAATAGTACGCCCTTTTTTAGTTTTAATATTATTTAAACTAAGTTTTAAAGCAGATAAAAATCCCATAGAAGTTCGTTTAATTTTATATTCTTTTTCATCATTTTCACTTTTTTTAATGGGATTGGTATCATCTAGTACCACTCCATCGCGCATTTTTATTGTTCTCGTAGCATATTCAAGAGCTAAATCAGGATTGTGGGTAACCATAATAACAAGTTTATTCTTAGCTATTTCTCTTATTAATTCCATAATTTGAACACTAGTTTTGGTATCTAAAGCTCCTGTTGGTTCATCAGCTAAAATAATATCAGGATCATTAGCAAGAGCTCTTGCAATAGCGACTCTTTGCATCTGACCGCCTGATAATTGATTAGGTTTTTTATGCATATGATTTTTTAACCCAACTTGTTCTAATACTTTTTTGGCTTTTTGATGGCGCTTTTTTGCTGATACCCCACTTAAAGTCATTCCCATTTCTACATTTGCTAATATACTTATATGACTAATTAAATTATAGCTTTGAAAGATAAACCCAATACAGTTATTACGATAAGCATCCCAATCACGATCTTTAAATTTCTTAGTTGAACGATTGTTTATGATTAAATCTCCTTCATCATAGCGATCTAATCCACCTATAATATTTAAAAGAGTAGTTTTACCGCTTCCACTAGGTCCTAAAATAGCTACAAACTCATTTTGGCGAAATTTTAAATTAACATTTTTTAAGGCCGTTTGAGTAAAATCACCTGTTGTATAACTTTTATTAATTTTTTTTAATTCTAACATTTATACCCTCCCTTTGGTAATAATTATTTGCACGCTTTTTTATTATATTACTTTTATTATAAAATGCAAATAAGAATAATTTAAGTATTTTTTAAAAAATTTGTAATTTTTAATTTCAAAAACTTAAAAATAAATTAAATTAAGAACTAGAAATAATAAAATCCTTAAAATATGATGTTTGTTTCATATGTCTACCAAAACAATAAAAAAACATTCTAAAATTTTTAAAATGTTCTTTTTTCTCTCGACATTTTATTATTTTTTCTTTCTTGTAATTTTTCTTCAATCATCATAAGTGCTTCTTCATAAGAATAAAGTTCTTGATTTAAATGAACAAATTCATATTCAGTTGGAGGGTTTTTCATTGTATCATAAAATTCTTCTAACAAATCTAAAGATTTTACTTTTATTTCTAGCTTTTTAGTTTTACCAGTTAAGTTATTTGGTTCTCGTCCTTTTGCAACCTCTTTTTCATTAATTATTTCGTAAGAACAAGGAGGAAGAAGTACTTCGTTTTCATAATCTTTTTTTCTTTGATCTTTTGGTCTTATAGATTTGATATTTATACATCTAGTTCCAGCTGGAACATGAATAGTGAGAATTGTTCCTCGACTAAATTGTTCAGCAATTTTAAAATCAGTCGTTGTAGATACAATTCCCGCTACTCCATTTCTTTCTAATGTCGTACAACCTCTATATAAAATGGTATCTTCTTCTAAAGGAGGTGCAAAGTCAAAAGCTTCACTCAAATTAATAATACATCTCATAAAAGCTGGATTAATCGGATAATATGCTATTTTCATTTTTTCTAATTCCTCTAAATATTTTACCATAGATATAGATAAAGGTAAGTTATCAAAATATTCCTGTTACATCAAAATCAAAGTCATAAAACTTATCTTTTAAATATGTTTTAAAATCTCATTTTCTAAAAAAATTATTTATAAATATACCTGAATTTTGTTTGTATCACCGCTAAAAATTCGTACAAACCTGGTACTCTTTTATAAAACTCTCTTCTTTCATATTCTTTTCTTTTTAGTTCTTTTTTTTCTTGTTCAATCTCTTGTGGAGTCATTTCTTTTCGCATATCATTTTTGATTGCCATCAGTTCTTTTTTCCAATCATTTGTTTTCATAAAATCACCTTCAAGTTGATATTATAACATTTTTTTCTTTAAAATAAATCTTTTTCAACAATTCTTATATACTTTGGACTGTAATATTTAAAAATTAATAAAAACTCCTAAAAAGGAGTTTTAATTTCTAATGGCGCCCGATGTAGGACTCGAACCTACGACCTAACGGTTAACAGCCGTGCGCTCTACCGACTGAGCTAATCGGGCAATACAAACAAATTATATATTATAATTGTATGCATTGTCAATGATTTTATACCAAAAATTAGAAAAATAGTTAAATACCTAACCAATGTTATACAAATATCATAATATACTTTAGGTGAGTATTATGTTTATCTTTTTAAACGCTTTAGTAGCAAGCTTAGATGGTTTAATTATTGGAATTGGTTTAAAATTAGCCAAAACAAAATTAACCATGATGAATAAATTAATCATTTTTTTAACCAATATTTTTATTTATTCTATTATTATCTTTTTATATTATTCTTTAAAAATTAAATTTATGACTATGGTAATAACTACTTTATTATATTTATTTTTAGCCTGGAATGCTTATCATACAAAAGAAGATGAAGAATATGAAAAATCTCTTAGTATTAAAAAAACTATTTTTATTGCAGCTACTCATTCTCTAGATGGAAGTATTGTTTCTTTAAATTTTGTTTATAATTATAATATCTTATTTATCATATTATTATTTAGTTTTTTCTCTATTTTGTTATTAATATGTGGTTATATGTTTGCTAAATTATTAAGCAATATAAAAAAAAGTAATTTAATTAATGCTTTATTATTTTTAGCTTTGGCTATTATAAACCTTTTTCTATAAGATATTTTTCATATTCTTCTAAAACATTTAATAATTGATCACTAGTTTTACAAGAACAAATTTTAGCTTTAATTATTTTATTTTCAGGCATTCCTTTTAAATAATACAAAATATTTGAGCGAATTTCTAATAAAGCAATATGTTCATTTTTATCTTGACTTAAAATTTTATAATGACGTTGCATCATTTTGATTTTTTCTAAATTAGAAGGAGGAAGCATTAATTTCCCAGTTTTTAAATAATATAGACACTCTTTAATTAACCAAGGATTACCTAAAATACCTCTCCCAATCATAACAGCATCGCACCCTGTTTCATCTAACATTTTTTTTGCTAAAAGAGGGGATGTTACATCTCCATTTCCAATAACAGGAATATTCACATTTTCTTTTACTTCTTTTATAATATTCCAATTAGCTGTTCCAGAATACCCTTGACTTCTAGTTCTGGCATGGATAGTTATAGCGCTAGCACCCGCTTCTTCAATTATTTTAGCAACTTCAACTGCATTAATGCTATTTTCATCCCAGCCACTTCTAATTTTTACTGTCACAGGGGTATGGACGGCTTTAACTACTCCTGAAACAATTTCTTTAATTTTTTCAGGATTTTTTAAAAGAGCACTTCCCGCTTGATTTTTAATTGCTACTTTGGGAACTGGACATCCCATGTTAATATCGATTATATCAGGATGCATGGTTCTTTCAACAATTTGAGCTGCTTTTATAAAACTTTTAAGATCACTACCAAAAATTTGTTGTGCAATTGGTCTTTCGGCTTCAATCATTTTTAACATATTTATAGTTTTTTGACTTTCATAAACTAATGCTTTATCACTTACCATTTCTGCAAATATTAAACCCGCTCCCATTTCTTTAATTATTTTTCGAAAACTGGTATTAGAAAAACCAGCCATTGGAGCCATAACGATTTTGTTTTTTATTTCTATATTACCAATTTTAAAGGTCATATAATTATTTCAACCTTATCCCCATTTTTTAAAGCTGCGGCATTAGCATCATCAATATCAAGATGAACTTCTAAATAAGCATTATCACTAATCTTTACTAAAGCATCTAAAAGGCATGATTTATCTCCTGTAACTAATATCTTTACTTGCTGATTATTTTTTAGGTTTAATTTAGCTGCTTTTTCTGGTGATATATGAACATGACGTTTATTTATAATACAGCTATTTGGTAAGGTTATTTCATTTTCGGCACTGACTAAAGTAATGGTTGCACTATTAAATAAATCTCCACTTTGACGTATCGGTGGATTAATTCCTAATTTATAAGCATCACTTTTAGATATTTCAACTTGATTATAATTTCTAAAAGGACCTAATATTCTTACATTAGGAATACTCGAATTTTCAGTCTTAATCATTACAGTTTGTTGACTCGCATATTCACCTTTTTGTTTCAAATCACTTCTTTTTTCTAAAGGATAAGAAAATAATTTATTATAAACTTCTTCAGTTAAGTGAACATGACGATTACTAACTCCCACTTGTACTTTAATCTTTTTTGGCATGTATTTCTCCTTCATAATTCCATAAATTTAATTTTCCATTAATATAAATTGGTTCAATTTCTTGAATATTTTCTAATTTAAAGCCATATCCATCCCAATCATTTGATGTTTTATTTATGACTCCTTTATATAATATTGGATCTTTTTGCGCTAATATATTTCGCAGTTTATTATCTACTTTTATACAATCAGTTATATTTGCTTTAGCAATTATTTGACCCACAGGATATTCTAAATTTAAATTTTTAAATCTATCTAGGGCTTTTTTATCGATACTTTTTCCGGCATGAATTAATATATCTCCTCGATATTTGGTTTTCCAAGTTCTAAATTCATATTCTTTATATCCTTTAGCAATTAATGTTGCCCATGGTTGTTTAATTGTCAATACTTTCATAATATACCTCTCTTTAGTATTTTATCATAAAATTTAGTTATAATAAATTTTAGGAGGTATTTTATGAAAAATAAAAATTGCGGAGATTGTAAAGACTCAAAACAAGGAAAAGCCTATATAGATACAGATACTGGACTTCTTTGTGTAAAAATTGAAGAAAAATATGAAAAGCCCAAAAATAAAAAAACATTAGTCCCCTTTATTTGTACTTCATGTGGAACAGTTAATTGGAAATGTATTGATCCAAATGAAAAAAATTGTTAAAAAAATGTAGATTTGTTTCTACATTTTTATTGTATTAAAGAGGTAACATAATAATTTTGATCTTCATTTTGAAAATATAATATATATAATTCACCAGAATATGAGTAAAAAAATCTTATATCTTGTTTACCATTTTGAAAAGTATTCTCATAAGTATAACTAGTATTATTATATTTATTAATACTATCAATATTTTTTTCAATTGACATTTTTAAATCATCATTATCAATATTTTTCTTTTTCATAAACTCTTTCGCAGTTATTTCCTTATCTTCTTTTTTATCAATTAGATATATTTCTGGTTTAAAGATTTCTAATTCTCCTGTACATAAATTACTCTTTGAACGATTG
>CAOLUI010000004.1:0-47490 GCA_948479395.1 uncultured Bacilli bacterium
TATCAAAAATAAAAGTATACACTTTTTTTGTGTACACTTTTATCTTACAACTTCAAAGTACCGTCTAGTTTTTTTGTTATTTGAGAATGGAAGTGAAGAGTTTTTTATGAAAGTAGAAGTAAAAGAATTAAAAATTAGTAATGAATTGCAAAAAAAGATTGATATGATATGTAGATTTGCAGGTGTAAGTTCAAACTTAACAAGTGGATGTGTAAAAAATATAAAAGGAACAAATATTGCCTATGTGAAACCTCATATCTTATCAGTTAATGGAAATGACTATTTATTATTTGAAGAATGTGATGATGTATTTATAAATGGTTATTCCAAAAGTATTAAGTTAAAAGATTTGTGCATGTATTTGAAAGAAACTAAATAATTTAATTTAAAACTAGGCGTACAAAATAAGGCGTACTTTGAGGTTAAAAGTATGGGACTTTTGTACTTTTAATCTCTCTTTAAAAAAATAAGAAAAGGAGAGATTTAAAAATGAATGAAGAAAAGAGAATTGCAGGGATTTACATTAGAGTGAGTACACTCGACCAAGCTCGTGAAGGATTTAGTCTAGGAGAACAAGAAGCTAGGTTAAAAGACTTCTGTAAAGCAAAACAATATGAAGTATATAAAGTATATGCTGATGAAGGAATTAGTGCTAAAAACGATAAAAGACCAGCATATCAGGAGATGATGAATGATGTTAAGAATGGTACTATTAATGTCATTGTAGCATTTAAAATGGATAGACTTACTCGTAGTGTCTATGATGTAGAAAAACTAATGAAGATAGTTAAAGAAGCAGGATGTGATATAGATTGTCTAGCTGATGAATCAAATACTACTACATCCAATGGTAGAATGGTTATGAGGATTATGACAAGTGTATCCCAAAATGAAATAGAAAAGTGTTCTGAAAGGACAAAACTAGGAATGGTTGGTGCTATCAAGGCTGGACACATTCCCAATCGAACTCCTCTAGGATTTAAAAGAGATAACAAAAAGTTAGTTGTTGATCCACTTAATAAAGATATTATAGTAAGAGTTTTTGACTTATATTTAGAAGGAAAAAGTCATCAAACGATTGCCAATATCTATAATCAAGAAAAAGTATTAGGAAAGACAAATTGGTATGATTCTACTATACAAAAGATACTATCAAATGAATTATATAAAGGAGATTTTGTAAATGGCAGAAAAACAAAATATCCTACTTACTATGAAAATGTAGTTGAACCTATTGTATCTAAAGAAAAATGGAATAATTGTCAATCACAAAAACAAAGAAATGCTAGACACTATGAAAGAACAGCAACTTATCTTTTTACAAATAAATCAAAATGTTCTAATTGTGGGTGTTTTCTAGGTGGGAAAGCTACTACAAAACCTAGTGGAAAGAAATATTATTACTATCAATGCAAAAAATGTAAAACAAACTACAAAGAAGTTGATATATTAGAACTTCTTGCTATGCAAATTGTTGATTTAGTTAAGTTAGATGACTTAATGAATAATTACTATACACCTTTTATCAAGTCAAAATTAGATAATAAAGAAATTGATTATGAGAAACAAATTAAAGAGTTAGATAAGCAATTAGATAGGATTAAAGCAGTTTATATAAAGGGTATTGTTAAAGAAAATGAATTTGAAAAAGAGTTTAATCATATTGAATATCAAAAACAAGATTTATTAAAGAAATGGCAAGAACAAAAACAATATGAATCATTAAACTTCACAGTTGATGATTTACTAATATTAGAAGATAAACAACATTTAGATATTTATACTAGACCAGAAGAATTTGTTCTAGGTTTATATAATTGTATTCAAGATTTAACTAGAGAAAAAGCTCAAAAACTAATTGCTACCTATATTGATAATTTAGAATTACAAGTAGTAAATAATAAATTAGAAATAACAAATATCAATTTTAGAGAAGATTTCTTGTGTTCTTTAGTAAATAATCACAATGAATATGGTATTCCATTAAATTATACTTTATTTAGTGATGAAGATGGAAATAAAATACCAATGAATCACGAAGGAAAAACACATGAAGAAGCCTATAACTATTTTGAAAAACTTAAATCTACAATTACAGATGATTGCAAGTTAAACTACTATGAAATAGAAGCAGATGAACAACTTGAAGATGTAGGATTTATTCCTAATGGAGATTATGAGAAAGTATTAAGACTAATTGTTTTATCAGATAGTAAAAAATATAATGATAAAACATTAAGATTAGGTGTTATTACCTTAGATTTAGAAAGTGCCTTACTATGTCGTGTAAAAAGGATAAAGGAGGCTAAAAATGAGTTATGCCATATTTAGATGTGAAGGCGTCAAATCATTAAGTGATTTGACTAATAGAGGTAAACACAACAAAAGAGAAAAAGAATCTTATAAAACAAACCCTGATATTAGAATAGAAGATAGTCCTAAAAATATTGAACTTATTAAGTGTGACATGAGATACATTGATAGATTTTATGAAATAACAAAAGATTATCGTTTGGAATTTAACGAAAGAATGAAAAATACTAGATCTGATAGAAAGAAAAGTTTTTATCAAATGATAAATGATTCTAAAAGTGTTGTTGCAGATGAAATACTTTTTACAAGTGATAAGATATTCTTTGATAGTTTATCTGAAGAAGAATTAATGAAATGGGCAAATACCATATTAGATTTTGTTTATGAGGATATGGGTTATAAAAAAGAACAAATTATTCATGCTACCTTACACATGGATGAAAAAACTCCTCACATTCATTTAGTTGTGGTTCCTCTTGTTAAAAATTTTGATAAACGAGTGAATAAAGAAAGATATTCTATTTCTAAAAAGGCATATATCAAAAATAGTATTCATCTAAGTGAACTACAAGATAAATATTGTAACCGATTAAATAAAAATGGGTTTAAATTGGAAAGAGGACAAAAAAATACAGGTGTAAAAAACCTTAGTCCAAAACAACTGAAACAAGTAACAAGAATCTTTAATAAAGATTTAGATAATACCAAATGGGAACTCAACAGAAAATATAGAACACTTATTAGTAAAATGGAGAGTAAAACCAAAGGTATTTTAAATAAGAAGATAGTATTTGATTATGATACTTATTTAGAATTAATGGAATATTTAAAACAAGCAAATGATGCAGTTAATAAGGTTGCTAAAAGCGAAGGACTTTATCAAGAGTTAGAAAAAGAAATTAAATACTATAAAGCATTCTTAGCAGTTAATGATGAAAAAGATAATGAAATAAAATATTTAAAGAAAGAGCTTGCAGAAGTAAATACCAAATACGATTATCTAAAAAGTTTTATTTCTAATTTGCTTCAATTACTAAAAGGTATATTTAGGAAAATATTATCTATTGGTACCGACAAAGAAAAAGATTTAGTTAGTGAGCAATTAAAAGAATGTTATGATAATCATTTATATAGTGAATCTGATATAAATGATATTGTTAAAGACACATCAAAAGAGGCAGAATTAACAAATTATACTGAAGAAAAGGACTACGATTATTTTTAAAATCGTAGTCCTTAAATACTAAATGGTGTCAATTTAGTAAAACACACTTGTACATTGACATAATCAATGAACGTGTGAAAAAGATAAATCTTTTTAGAATTCCTAATTTTACAGAACTTAAAAATTTTGATATACTATTTGTAGTAATTTTATTTAAATAAATTAAAAACAAAGTAATTTGGAGGAATTAGTATGTCTAAAAATTTTTATGATGTTTTAGGTGTTCCTAAGAATGCTAAAGATAATGAGATTAAAAGAGCCTATAGAGAGTTGTCTAAAAAATATCATCCTGATATTAACCCTAATAATCCAGAAGCAGAAAAAAAATTTAAAGAGATTAATGAAGCTTATGCAACTCTTGGAAAACCAGAAAAAAAAGAAAAATATGATCTAACAATAAAAATTGATTCTAGTAGAAATGAATTTAATGGTAGTATAAATAATACTAATACTTCTCCTATTTGTGAAGATATATTTAAAAATGAAAGACTTGATTATATAAAATTTTTAAATGAAAATGAGGAAAGAGCAAATCTATGTGGTAGAACGTTAAAACCATTGATAGAGGATGCATATAGCATTCCAGGATTAGTAATCTATGAGAAAAAAGTACAAATTCAAAATGAATTAATACAATTAGAGAGGAATTGCTTGGCATTTGATAGATATATGGAGTTTTTGAATAAAAATGAAGAAAGGGCTAATCTTTGTAGTAAATCATTACAAGAAATTAAGAAGAAAATTATAAATAAACGTGGAATTCTTTCACAATCCGAAATTTTTGATTTTGAACGTGAGATTGAGAGACAGTTATGGCATTTCGAAGAAGAAAGAAAAAATAAAATTGAAATTCTTAAAGCTGAATTAATGAAAAAAGGATTAGATTTTGAAGCATATTTAGCTGAAAGAAATTTATTAGAGAATACAATATCATCCAATGCTATATTAACAGCTATAAAGTCAATGAATTTAATTGATAAAATTAATCTGCAATTACTGACAGTAGGAATAACTATAGAAGAATTTTTAACATCAAGGGGAAAAATGTTAATTCAAATGAGATACAAAGAACTTGTTGAAATACATGAAGGAATTAATAATCTTATGCAAAATAATAAACTTGCAAATATCAATGATATAATGGCAATTAATTTAAGTGAAAATGAGGGGATTAAAAAAAGAGCATAAAATATATAATTTGCAATACTGAAAACAAAAAAATTAAGAAAAAAGGCAGAGTGTGTTATACTATAGTTAGTTAATATATTATTACTAACTATTTCTTTTGCCTAAGGAGTTGTTGTACGTCCTTCCGAAGGGCACGTGATAAAAAGAGATTCCCAAAAACTTTTATTTTTTCCCTAATACCTTGACCTCGATATATATTAAATTACCTAGAACGTCCACTAAGTTCATTTATTTCCTCATCTATTACTGACATTATGCCATCATCCATAGGTGTAACATCCCTTTCTCTTTTAATTATTTGATAGCCATTTACTTGAGCCTGTAAAAGTAACTTTTTATAATCACTTAAAGCTTGATTAATCGCTTCTCCATCATTTGCAGCAAAATTCTTATCTTCTGTATAATAAATTTTGTTAGCATCATCAATAACAACTAAAACTTCAATCGTTTGAAACATACAACAAAACCTCCTAAAATATATATAAAGAACCCATTGGTTCAATTCATTCAACTGGCATATAAATAATATGGATTCACAATTATTTTATTTTGCTATGCCTTTCATAATAAATCAAATACTAAAACTTTTACTTCTTCTAATGTCTTAATATTTATAGTTATGTATAAACTACATAAAAATTATAATACAACATTATGATTATAAATCATTAATTTTTTCAAAGCGATATTTTTGAGTAGCATTTGGATATTTTTCATGATCTACTTCAGACAAAAACATATCTAAAGGTCTTGCGTAAATACCATCCTTATGATTTGTTTTACCATCATTATCCATACAGCGATAAACAATTAACTTTTCTCCTGTTTCGCTGTGTTCGGCAACAGTAATTACAAATGCTCTTGCACCTTTAAAATGCTGCCACATTGTAAAAGGTCTAACAATTCTTTCCTTCATAAACACTCCTAAAATCTATCTAAATGAACACATTGGTTCAATTCATTCACATGGCAGGGGATGAGAGAATCGAACTCCCAACTAAAGTTTTGGAGACTCCTATTATACCATTTAACTAATCCCCTAAAAATTAATAAAAATATTATAACATCTATTTAACAAATTAGCAATTTTTTTCATATTATATTTTAGGTGATTATTATGCTCATTAATTATACATCCAAAGAATTAGATTTACTTGCCAGAATCATGCGCGCAGAAGCTTTAGCTGAAGGTAACTTAGGAATGTTAATGGTTGGTAATGTTGTAGTAAATCGTGCTATCGCTAATTGTTTAACTTTTACTAATATAAGAAGTATAACTGATGCTGTTTATCAAAAAAACCAATTTTCTGGAACTCAAGGATCATTGTTTCAAGCATCTGCTACAACTCTTGAAAAAAATTTAGCTGAAAGAGCCTTAAGAGGAGAATACTATTACCCAGCTACTCACGCCTTATGGTTTTATGCTCCAGCCAAAAATACTTCTTGCAAAAGTGTATGGTATGATCAAGACTTTGCTGGAAGTTATAAAAATCATTGTTTCTATAGACCTGACCCTGGTGTTTGTAACGAATTATATTAAAGCCAACTTGGCTTTTTTTCATATAAAAAAAAACAATCCTAAGATTGTCTCATTATGGTATTAAAAGTTGTTGACCAACAGATAATAAGCTTGTGGATAAATTATTTAATTTTTGTATTTCTGTTACAGTCGTATTAAATTTTCTTGCTATCCCATATAACGAATCTCCACTAACAACAACATAAACTTTGTTACCACTGTTATTATTTGGTATGTTTAATTTTTGGCCGATACTTAATAAATTACTGGATAAATTATTTAACTGTTTAATTTCATTTACACTTGTGTTAAACATATTTGCAATTTTATATAAACTATCTCCACTTTTTACCGTGTAATAAGTACCATTATTGAAATCGCTTACTCCTTTAACTTTTAATACTTGACCTATACTTAAATTATTACTAGTTAAATTATTTAATGATTTTAATTGATCAACAGTCATATTAAATTTATTAGCTATTCTATATAAAGTATCTCCTTGTTTTACTGTATAAGTATCTTCGGAAGTTGATGATCCTTCTTTTAATTTTAATACTTGCCCAACAGATAAAGAATTAGAAGTTAAATTATTTAAACGTTTTAACTCATCAACTGTAAGTCCATTATTTTTGGCAATACTCCATAAAGTATCTCCAGATACATTTTTTATGTAACATTTTTAAATGTAAATATAATATCTATCGTTTTATCTTGATAGATATAGATTTTTTCAACTAAATTAATTATTAATTCTCTAGTTGAATTTTCTAGTGATAAAAATTCATTAACATATTTTTCTATTCTTTTACTATCAACTTTATTCTCATTCATTTGTTCATTTTTAAGATTATCTATACTTATTTTATTATTCTCTATTTCTTGTTTTAAATTTTCACTTATTCTTAAATATTGTTCTTCATCAATAATACCTTTTAACATATTCATATAGTTTTTATCTAATGTTTCAGTTAATTTATTATTTGCTATTTCTAAACTTTCAATTTGTTTTTTAATTTTTAAAGTATTATCTTCAAGTTCAATATTACCAATGGAATCTTTAATTTTATTTTTATCTAAATATTTCTTACAAACATCCTTAATGTTATCTAAAATAACACTTTCTAATACTTCGTAATTATTTGTATGAGTTGTACATACATGATATTTTGAGTATGTTCTATAATAATCACATGTTGTATAACTTCTACCAGTTTTATTTTGATACCTAATAGTTATACGATGTTTGCAGTCTCCACAGTATAAAAGTCCATCTAATAAATAAAATCTTTTTTTCTCTGGTCTTTTAACATTTTTAGGTAAAAGAGTTTGCACATAATTAAAAGTATCTCTATCTATAATTGCTTCGTGGGTATTTTCTACAATTATAAACTCATTAGGATTATTTTTAACTGTCTTTTTTAGTTTATAATTAATCTTTTTAGTTTTACCTTGCACTATATCTCCAACATATATTTGACTTGTAAGAATCGCTTTTATTGTTGTATCAACCCATACACCATATTCTTGTGAAATGCAATTAGTATTTATGCACTTTGTATTCCATACATAATTATAATATGATGCTGGTGTTTTAATTTTTCTTTTTGTTAATTCTTGTGCTATAAAGTGGTATGTGTTTCCTTTCAACGCTAATTCAAATATTAATTTAACAGTTTCTGCTTGTTCTTCATTTATAACTAAATGATTTTTATTAATTGGATCTTTCATATAACCAAAAGGACATCTTCCTGATACATATAGTCCTTCTTTCATTCTAGAATGTAAACTTGTTTTAACTTTTTTAGAAATATCTTTAGCATACATATCATTCATTATTGCTTTAAATGGTGCTATATCGTTGTTGGTGTTATCTACAAATGTATCAATACCATCGTTAATGGCAATATACCTTACGTTTTTATTTGGAAAATACTTTTCAATAAGTTCACCAGTACCTATATAATCTCTACCGAGTCTTGACATATCTTTAGTAATAATCATATTGATTTTACCAAGTTCAATATCTTTAATCATTCTTTTAAAGGAAGGTCTTTCAAAATTAGTTCCAGTAAACCCATCATCAACATATTCTTCTATTATATTGTAGTTATTTTCATTAACATATTGATTAAGTATACTTCTTTGACTAACAATACTATCAGATTCAATATTCCCATCATCTCTTGATAATCTTATATATATTCCTACTTTAAAACTACTATTCCCAATCATTAATTACTACTCCCTTCGCTTTGGGAATAATGAGTATGATTGAATGCTAACTCCTTTTTTAAAATATTGCAAGTCGCATTTATCTTTTTTTCTAGTTTGATTTTTAATACATTAGTTATTGTTTCATTTAAAGATTTTCCATTTTCTTTAAACTTTAAATTAACTTTGTATTTAACCATAGAGTTTAATACCTCCAATAAATTCTATGGTTTTAATTTTTGTTTTAGTAATATTATTTGGTATATCTATAATATACCTAACAATATTACTTACTATCATAAACCTCCATTATAATCTTCATAAACATCATCTCCTTTTTGCATGATGCATGATACCTCCTATAAAAAGACGAGTCAAGTGCTACACTATAGAAAGTTTTGTCTATCATCCTAAAAATATTGATAAGTTAATTAAATATGGAACAGCAGGATAAGAAATTTGTGTATCAATTGCAATTAACCCCTTATTGCATAAGGAACTGCATATACACAAAACTGATTTTGCACTTGCAAAATTCATCCTACTTTGTAGGATGATATATAGGATAAACTTAATAATAACAATAATTTCAAGAACAAAAAACCATCCTAATTTCTAATTTTCATTAGATTTTATAGGATGATTAATTTTTATCATTTATTTTAGTCTTTCATTTAAATTCTGTTTTAAATATTCGTTAATAAATTTGTCAACATCTTCAAAAATAATTTGTCGATTATCAAATATTGTTCTATGATTCCCAGGATATAACTTAAATATTGCACTTAATCTTAAACTTTGATAAATGGATTCTTGTTTTCTAAATCTGTCTTGAGTAACCGTTCCTAATACCTTATTAATCGCATTCACATCTTGATCGCTAAACAAACTAAATTTAGCAGTATAATTACCATTACTATCTAATATAAACTTTGGTACACCATTTTCATCAATAAATGGCGTTGCATTTCCACATTCATCTTTTAATATACAATCTTCTCCTTTATCATTTTTATAATGATATATTTCAAAATTTGGAATAGCAGAATCAGATTTATCTGCATCACCCATATAATAGAAAAAAGATATATTTTTAAAAGCATCAAAATCAAAACTTTGAATATCAGAAATTCCCATTGGATAAGTGAATTGATATCCTTCAATGTTTGAAACAGGCATTGAAATTGCCCCACCTGTTCCTCCAGCAATAACTGCTTTAATAATCTCTGGATGTAAAAGAGCAAAATGGGAAGCAAATTTTGCACCTTCAGAATAGCCCGAAATAATTAACTTATCATCTACATTTATTCCACTTGCATTTAAAATTTCTATAGCATATTCCATCATTGCTTTATGTTGATCCGCCAGATTTTCATACATATATAAATAATCTTTAAATTTAGAATTTTTTGATTTTTTAAAATCATTTTTAAAACAATCACTTCCTAAAAAATTAGGTCGAAAATCTTTAAATCTCGGAATTGCTGGAATAATCATAGGATAGCCATTCCCCAAACATAAATGAATAAGCATTGGATCAATACTTCCAAAGTCATTTTTTGCATATTGAATTAATTCATCAAATGATGAGCAATTATCTGACATATCCATTGGTAAATTACACGCATATACAAGTTCTGGACTATCATTTAATTTTTTGGGAACAACAATTTTAAATGGAAAATTAAATCCTAATTTAGAATTTGGCTCAACATCTATACACCATGTTAAAACCCCTCTTAATTTAAATTCTTCCACACTATCATCTCCAGTTATTATAATTATAGCATATAAAAAGACATTTTCCTTCAAAATGCCTTATATTTCTTCATTATTTTCTTATAATACTCATTATTCCCCATAAAAACTCTATCCCCACTTTTTACTATATAATCACTTGCTCCTGTAACAGGAACATAATTTACTCCTATATAAGTTGCTAATGACTTAACTACTGCCTCTGCTAAATCTTCCCAATTGTTTTTTAATTGAGAAACATCATCTCCTGTACTATCTGCAAAACCGTATTCTACAATAATTGTCTCGTTATTTGGTGTTTCACGCAGAATATAATAATAATCTAAATCAGGATTACTAGGCAAACGCCTTTGATAATACTTACGAACATTTTGTCCAGCTTTACTTAAATTATCACTAATGAGGCTTGATAATCTATCACTGTTACGAAGTGAATAAATGACTTCTGCACCATCGCCACCTCCTGCATTTATGTGATTAGATACAACAATAACATCACTACCTGGTCCATAAAAGCTTTGAACTCTACTAGGTCTAACTTCCGGACTTAACGACTCATCGTTAGTCCTTGACATACTATTTTCAATTCCTAAATCATTTAAACGCTCATGCATATATTGACTGATCTTTAAAGTTAAATCTTTTTCGGTAATTCCATTAGCAATAGTTCCTGGATCTGTACCCCCATGTGGAGGAATAGGAAAAATCCAAAATTATCATTTTTATTATAGTTTTATAGTTTCTTTAGAATCTAAACGAGATTTAAACAATGGTAGTTTTTGAGTTAATGTCTTCTCATTCCAATATTTCAAAATATAATCTTTATTTTCTTTAACCCATTTAACAGCAATATTCTTATTTTTATTAGGAATATTACCAGCTAAAATAGAAAAGTCATTTAATGATATAGAGATTTCATATTTATCAAATTTTGCATGAACATGGGGAATATTGTGATTTGTTTCATTGGTATGAACTATAAATTGTATTCCTTTAAGTTCTCCTATCCTTTCTCTTATCTCATATAATTCAAATACTTCATTATAAAAATTCATTATTGTGTTTGGAATTCCAAAAAAATTAACATCATTATCTACCATATTTATCACCCCAAAATTCAAAGTTCCATTCTATTTCTATATCTCTAGTTTTTGTGTCTTTGTCATAACATCCAACATAAACCTTATCAATGAACTCATCTACTATCACTCTGTTTAACTCTTTGATATTTTTATATTTCTTTAATATCTCATCTGCTTGTTTTCTTTCCTCTTTAACTATTTCTAAATTTTTAATTTCATTATCTATTGTTTCAATTCTATTAGTCATAGTTTCTATCTCTTTTAAATAATCAGCAGACATCATATTAAACATATCTTCAGTAATTGTTCCCTTAACCTTGTCTTCATAAAGACTTCTATAATAGACTTTGTTATCTTCAATCTTTTTATCAAGGTTATACTTTTCTTTCTCTAAAACCATTATTGTTTCATTATTACTGGTATATTGTTCTTTTCTTTTGTTATAGAGTTCTTGTAAATTGTTTTGATCATAATAATTTTCTAGTAAATCATTTATTGAATCAAGTATTATTCTTTCTACTTCATCCATTCTAATTGCTTTATTATTATCACAAGTATGGTATTTTTTAGCACCCTTACATTGTAAGTATGCTCTTTTTCCGGTAACTTCACCTTTAACATGGTAAACATTTCTCATAAATACTTTACTACATTCACTACAATAAACTTTTTTAGTTAAGAAATGTATTTCTCCTGTTTTAATCGGCTTTTGGTGTGTTCCTAAAATACTCTGTACTTTATTCCAAGTTTCAATATCTATAATTGGCTCGTGAGCATTTTCTATTCTACACCAATCTTTTTTATCAACCTTTTTAAACTTGTGAACTTTATAACCCATAGAAGTTATCTTTCCTTGTACCAAATTACCAATATAAACTTCGTTCTTCAACATTTGTGCGATAGTATCAGGATTCCATTTAACTGTCTTATAATCACAATTAGAACAAACAAACTTGCTACCATTTTGTCTTTTATAAACTGAACGAGGTGGAATATTGTTGTTATTAAGATATTCACAAATTTTATAGTAACCAAATCCATCAGCATACATTTTAAATATTGTTTTAACAACTTCAGCAGCGACAGGATCAATTACTAATTTGTGGTAATCATCTTCACTTCTTTCATAGCCATAGGGAGCAAAGCTACCCATAAATAAACCATCTTCTCTTTTGTTCTTTAATGACTTTTTTATATTAGTTGATAAGTCATCTAAATACCATTCGTTGATTAGTCCATTTATTTGTCTTGACTTCTTGTTAGATTCAATACTTGTATCAGCATTATCAACGATACTTACAAATCTAACACCCCATTCAATGAATTTATTGTGTAAATATCTTTCAATGACTTCCATATCTCTTGAAAATCTTGATTGTGACTTACATAAAACTAAATTGATTTTTCCACTTTCACAATCTCTTATTAGTCTTTCAAAATCAGGCCTATAAATTCCTGCTCCTGAAAAGTCATCATCCGAATAAATATCTACAACATTCCAACCATTTTGCTGTGCATACTTTAAACACATACTTCTTTGATTTACTATCGAATCACTATCATCATTTTTATTTATCTTATCTCTATCTTCATCAGATAATCTACAATATACACCTACCTTTTCTATCATAGCCATTCCTCCAATATTACTTGGAAATGACTATTCGTGATAAGAAATACAAGTATATTATAGCTCATAATTAAGAATTTTTTAACAATAACTCTTGATTTTCTAAACTCATAATGACATTTAGCAATTTCAAATTAAATATATATTTTAATTCATCTTTAGTTTTATTTTCTTTTGTCTTAAATTTATATTTTACATTATATACTACCTCCATTTTTTTTCTCTCCCCTTTTCTCATATTCTATAAATTGATTCCTCCAATCAAAAACATCACTCCTTTTCTATTTTTTAAATTCTTTCATTAGTTCATCCATCTCTGCAATTTCTTCTTCTGTCATTGGAGCTTCTTTGCAGACTTCAGGATGTTCTAACCAATATGGTACAGGTTCTACTTTTTTATATTTATTATTATTTTCTTTTCTATTATTTCTTTTATGGTCGCAACTCTTTGCTACCTCATCATAGCAAGTTTCTGCTACCTCACAAGAAACTATTGTCGTTATTTTTTCTAGGTTAGGATAAATTCTTCTTTTGTTATTTACATACTTCGTTTTAATATAGTTTAATTTTTTTAATTTAGACAAAGAATTGGTTATAGTTCTTTTAGATGAATTGATATAATTTGCTAAATACTCATTATTCGCATAACAATAATCTTTTTTTAAGGCAAGTGATATGATAGTGCTTAATACATCATTTTCAGTTCTTGATAATTTCTTATCATTAAATAATATTCTTGGAGTCATAACATAATCACCAATAAACTTTAAAATAATTATTCTCCTCTCATAATGATAATAAGGACTTTTCTTTCCACTACAATTTTCTATTACATCAAAAAAAGACTAATTAGAAATTCTACTTTCTAACGAGTCTTTATAGTTCTCTAAATACTCAATATACTTCGTTCTAAAATACTTTTCATTTAACCATTTAACACCAATAGAAGAAACATAGACTTTTCCATACTTAATATATTTAAGTGAATAAGAAAAATGTTTCTCCATTCTATTTGTTGCTACTCCTATGGCACTTTTTGTTTTATTAAAATGAGTTCTTAAATATTTTAATGGTAAATCACAATATTCCATTCGTTCATGTGGAATTTTCAAATAATCTTCTAATACTTCAATATAACTTTCAAGAAACTTAATTTTCAAATCTTTAGGATTTCCTTTTTTAAGTTCTACTTCTCTAAACCAAATCAGACATTCTATTGATACTGAAGTAATAATAGATCCATCTACTGTTGACTCTCGATAACTAAATGCATTATACCATTTAGAGCTCCGTTTCAATTTCTTTATAATTTTCAAATGTTCTTGATAAGAAAATGAGAGTTCTTTGCAAAGAATATTATAAGGATCAACATACACTTTTCCCGTAAAAACACCTCCTTTTCTTTAAAATCTGGGGTTACTGAATTTTACTCTTTTTACTATTAAAACTATCAAGCATGGTGTCTACACACCCTTTCTCTTGTTAGGGCATATCCCTAAGACCCTCAATTAGTCTCCGACAGTTTAGGGATTTTTTCAAAAATCTATTATTAATTTTCAAAAAATTAACAAATATTACTGCTAATTTTTAAGAAAGTTTTTACTTATAACATCATGTTTTATTTATAAAATTCACTCTCCTCTCTTTATAGAAATATAAAAAAGGGCATGAAAAAAGAGAGATAATATATCTCCCTAAAGTCCATTTTTATATTTTAGAACTACCTATATCAGTTCACATAGAACTAGATATTAAAACAATTATATAGGTTAATATAGAAGATCTAGGTAAAAGCACACATTTTACCAAAGAAAAAACCTACAAAAATTGTAAGTTTTTATGTTATCTTCTAATTGTCCTATATTACCATAATAGCACATTTTTTTAGGACATGCAATGGCACGCTTTTGAAAAATCTAATTCTAAAATGGCATTAATCCCTTATAAACAAAGGGAAAAATAGATAAAAAAATTTTTTTAAGATTTTTAGTATAAATCAACTTTTATATAAAACTATATTAAATGATTTATACATTATAAAAGAGAGAAATCTAGTCTAAATGTTCTCTCTCATTATAATTTATCTATATTACCATAATAACACATTTTAAGTGGAAGGTAAACGGAAATCAAGAAAAAATTTATACCCGTTTTGCCCTTTATTTATAAGGGTTTATAGAAATTTAAAAAAATTATTTTTTTCGCCTTTTTAAAAAAATCAAAAAGATTTATTCTTTATATCATTTTTCTTTAGCTTTTTTAGAAATAATTATTTCTTCATCAGTATTAACTGAAGAATTTTCTTTTAATATTTGTAAGAAATCCTCATTGTTTGCTGCAATATGCATTTTAATGTTGTTATAAATTACTCCACCTGCTTGTTCAACTATATATTGACCTGGTACATAATCCCATAAAGTATCCCATACAAAATTAGTTCCACTTAATCTTCCACAGGCAACATAAGCAAAGTTTACAGCGGCACAATAAAAGTCTCGACAATGACGACTAATCTTTTGCATTTTGAAACTTCCTAACATTTTGCCTGGCCCTTCCACAGTATATAACCCTTTATTTAAATCACAATTATTAACAGATATTGAAGTATCATTTAAAAATGCTCCATTTTCATCTGCATAATATAATTCATTTAATCTTGGTAAGTATATAACAGCAGCACATGTTTTTTTATTTCTAATACAAGCAACTTGAATACCCCATAAAGGAATATTATGGGCAAAATTAATTGTTCCATCAATAGGATCAATAGTAAAGCAATTATCAGTTAAACATTCCTTACTATTGTATTCTTCACTAACAATAGAAAAGTCAGGATAGTTTGATTTAATTTTATCTATCATATATTTTTCTATTTCATAATCAAAATTTGTTACTAAATCACCTTTATCATCTTTTACTTTAACTTCAAATTCATCAGTTATTAGATTACTAGCATCTTTTACTAATTCGATTAAAAATTTTAAATCATTACTCATTTTATTCTCCTTTTCGAGCTTCTTTAATTGCTTTTTGGAAAAATTCATAATAAGATTCTAATTCATCTTTCACTAAAGGTAGACTCATAGTATTATGTTTTTCATTTAATTTAAATTCTAGTTGATCTAGTTCTTTATTAAAATCGTGAAATCTACGACCCAACATAGAAGAGTAAAATAATACTCCTTTTGGATGGACAAATTTATAACAATCAGCATTTGCAACAACTTCTGATTCAATACTAAAGTATTTTTCTACACCATGATGTTCTTCTACACATTTGATAATATTTTCTTTATCATGTTCACTTAGAAAATTAATATCTTTAAGCATTTCTTTAGTTGCATCAGATGACATTGAAACATGTTCTTTTGGCTTTCCTAAATGTGATGCTTCAGGAAGCTTTGAATCCATCATAGATAATGCTATTTTTACTATATTCTCATCTGCGCCATATTCTTTTGCTAATCTAATACCAGCTTTTAAACATATATTATGTAAAACTTCCATATCTGGATTATATTTTTGTATTTCCTCCTTATTAAATTTATCAGTTTTAACTATTAGTTCTTCTATATTCATATCTTTTCCTCCTTATAATTTTAAATTTTATTCTTCAATTTCCTCTATTATTAAATCAATCAATTCCATGGTAGAAACATTATCGCTATCATAATTATTATCCTCAATAAACTTTTTAATTTCTCCAATATATCCATGTAAGTATAAATCTTGTAGTCCACCTGATGCACTTGTTAAATAAGGTTTTATTGTAACTTCTTCTTCATCAAGTGTTTGCCAGCGATTACTTCTTGAAATATTTTGATCTAAATGATAATGTACTTCTCTTACTCCATCATTATAAACATAACCATTTTCTCCAGTTATGGTAATTTGTTCTCTTTTTCCTTTCCAAGAAGATAATCCAATAAAATTAATATTTCCTACAACGCCATTTTTAAACTTTATTATAGATGTTAAACTAACATTATTATCCACAGAACTAGAAAAGGATTTTACACACGCAACTTCTCCAAAAAGCCATATTAATAAGTTAACAAAATGTATTCCACCTTTTTTTAAAAAGATTTCATTGTTCCAACCAACTCTACCTGAAGTAATATAAAATTCTGCATTGAATTGTTTAACCTTTCCAAATTCAGGTAGACTTATTATTTCTTTCATTTTTTGATAACATGGACTAAATTTTTTCATAAAACCAACCATAACTTTGCATTTTTTTGTTTCTGCAAGTGTTTGAAGTTCTTTAGCTTCACTTACATTCATTCCCATTGGTTTTTCAACAAATAGTTTTTCAATTCCAAAATTTAAACAATACTTTGCGATTTCAAATTGTTTTTCGGCTGACTTACATAATACTACTATTTCAGGTTCTTCATTTTCTAACATTATTTTATAATTTGAATAGCTTTTTATTCCGTCAAAAGTATCTTCATTTTCTAAATACTCACTTGCAATTGCAGTTATATGGATATTAAGTTCTCTTAGGGAAGGTATAATATTTTGTTTAGAATGAATACCATTTCCAATTAGACAAATTTTTTTCATAAATTAATCACTCACTTTCAAATTACTATTTGCTTTTCAATTCTATTATACCACTATTTTAAGGGTAAGTTTAGGGATTCTACTAATTTACGCATATTAATTTATATATCAATTCTTACTTTCTTAAAAGTTTACATAATAAAAGATGCTCATAGAACATCTATTGTGATTTTGTTTTTATTTAATAATTTTTGATAGCACTTGTTTATTTTGTTGCTATCATCTATATTCTTTATATTACCTTTTTGATAATTAGAATTTTTTTGTTTTTTATTTATGCCTTTTGGAAAATATTCATCATATTCTTTAATAAATCTTTCATATCGATCATGGACTCTACCCTCTACCATTTTAATATGCTGATAATTTCCAAAAAATTTTAAATATAAATTATATATTTTAAAATATTCATCAAGATTATTTATATTTTTAATCTTATCTCTCAAGTATTTATATTGAATATGAAATTCAAAATGTTTATTATTAGCTACTCTAGTTTTATTTCCATTAATATAAACTCCAGTAATTTTTTTTACTGATTCTCGTTTATAGTTATGAACTTTTTGTCTTTTTATTAACATATCATTGCCTTTAATAATACCAAACAATCTATCTATAAAGCTTTGTGGTATTTCATCTTTACAACTAAATACTACATCGTCAACATATATAGACATATCTATATTATTTTCTTTAGATAAATTATATAAATAATTAAATAAACTATAATTTACTAAAAAAGCTAATGTTGAACTTTGTGATAGCCCTTGCCCTAAACGATATGAACCGTCATCAGATTTGCAAGTAGATAAAACTGCATAAAACATAGCAGCGTCTGAAGATAAATTAAATTTATCTTTGAAAAATAAATACAATTTATATTTCGTAACTGATGGATAAAAATCTTTTAAATCAATAGCAAAAACATATTTATCACCAATATGGACTTGAGCATTAGTATGATATGATCTTTGTTTCACAGCAGAATGTAAATATGGAATAACACTTTTTTGTTTTATACCTCTAATCTTTTTATCTAATAAAATATTCATTAAAATTTTATTAAACTTTTTTTGGCTTTTCTTCAACCATTCCTGATTTATTGTAACAATTTTTCTATATCTAGTGCTATCTTCATTTTCAGGTATCCTTGTTAATCGTTCAGAAAGTTCTTTTTCTATATTCAAAAAATCACGATACTTTTGTTCTTTTGAAGGATTTTCCTTTGCCCATTCCTTTTTTATATAAAATGTATCATAATAAGAATCAATAAATTTATCTAAATTCTTAATATTAACATCATCTAGTATTTTTAGCATATCTTTGATTACCAATGGTTTAGTTACACCATATAATCTAGACTCTCGAATTTTTTGCTCAATTAATTTATCTAGATCCATAATTCACCTCATAAAAAATAAAAATTCTATTATTACAAAAATAATAGAATGACCCGTTCATTATTAATTTAACAATCTTTACAACGAATCCAAGAAATGTAGCACTTGTTAATAACACTACTACTGCTTTAAGAAAAATTTCAGAAAACGATATATCATTAGAATACTCTAATTGAATTTGTCTTTCCTTTTTCTTTTTCTTATCTTTGGACAAGTATTTAAACTTTAAATCCATAATTTTTCTCACCTCCAATAATTATTATTACTAGAGGCCTCATTGACTAAATTGATTGTCAATAGAACAGGCCATCTAGCTATACCATAGTAATATGGGATAGCAACTTATTAGGTCTTAACATCAATATAACTAGCAATATTAGTTGCGATTCCTACTGACGCTCCCCAATTCAGGACGACCATATAAATAGCCAAATGATTGCGTATACTCTAATTGAGTACCGAGTAAATCAATGAGCTTCGTTGTATTTATAATTATAAACTTTTTTCGACAACAAATCAATAATTTTTCCAATTATTTCCATAATAAAAGATACTTTTTTTCAAGTATCCTAAACTCTTGTATTTACTTACCAAAATAGTCATTTCACCATTTTTGGATTTAACCGATTTCTCCATGTCCACTATCTAAAACAACTTTTTTGGCCATCCAATCCCCTCCTCGTAATATTTTATGTCCAAAAAAAGATATGGTTCCATTCCCCATATCTTAACTTGCCGCTTTATCTAAACTTATTGTCACCGTCTTTAAATCATCTCCACGGTAAAAAGAAACATTTATTTTATCTCCAACATTATGTTTATATAATTGATACTTCAAAAAAGCAACGCTACTAATATCATTATCTCCTACTTTAACTATAATATCTCCACTTTGTAATCCAGCATTATCTGCTGGACTTCCTTTTTCTACTTTATCAACATAAACTCCACTAGTAAGATTTGTTCTTACTTGCATTAATATATCTGCTAAATTATACATTGAAACTCCTAAATAAGGTCTCTCAATTTTTTCTCCCGATTCCAATCTATTAGCATAATCAATAGCATCTTCAATAGGTATTGCAAAACCCATACCTTCGATCGAACTACTCGCTAACTTCATCGAATTAATACCTATTACCTCTCCATTCGAATTAGCAAGCGGACCCCCACTATTTCCGGAATTAATAGCAGCATCTGTTTGTAACACGCTCATAACCCAATCACTAACTGTGCTATTAGTTAAACTAACCTCAACCATTCGATCTTTTCCTGACAAAATCCCTCTAGTAACACTCCAAGAATAAGCACTACTATCAATTGGAGCTCCCACCGCAAAAACTGTATCTCCAATTCTTGATGAAGTACTCTTACCAATTGAGGCAACAGAAATAATATCTTTATTTGATACATTTAAAACCGCTATATCTGCATATTTATCACTACCAACCACTTCAGCCTTAACAGACTTTTGATTTGTAAAAACTACTCTAACTTCATCACCACTTTCCACAACATGATTATTTGTTAAAATAAAAGCTTTATTTCCATTTTCCTTATATACAAATCCTGTTCCCGTACCATATAACTTACCCCCTTTATAAGTTTCAACCGTTACAACTGCATCATAAACTTTTTCAACAGCATCAGCAATACCACTTTCCGTAACTGTAACATCCTTAACTGTTTTTGTCACATTATTCATTACTGCTACTGGATAATATTTAACTAAAGCAAACATTCCTAGTGCCCCCAGCAAAAAAGCTACTAATAGAATTATTCCACTTCTAAATTTATTTGAAGATATATACTCTTGCATTATTTTTCAATCCCTTCTATTTCCATATAATTAATAGGAAAACCCATTCGCTCCAAAACTTTTCCAATACTGATACTTTTCAAAGTTCCTTCTAACCGACTTATCTCATAATTAAGTTCACTTAACAACATTGAAAAATCCTCCTTTCGTAACACTTGTTTTAATATAATAATTAAAGAAAATAAATCATCTTTTCCATAAATATATTCCTCATTAAATTTAGGAATATTTAAAATTTCATGAAATTTAGTATCATCTATTTTTCTTTGTGCTCGATGATCAAACAATATTTCTTCGTGCGCACACAAATTTCGATAATTCGATAAAACTGGTAAATAAGTCATTAAATTATTTGCATCCGTTTTAAAAAAAACTGCCACTTCTCTTTGATCTTGAGGTTTTAAAATATTATAAAGTTCACTAACAATCCCAAAAGACAATACTTTTACCGCTATCCATAAAGGAATATAACCATAATTCATATTATAATGCGCTGTTGCAGTATGAGAATTAGTATTAGAATGAATTTGTCTCTTCATCTTTTTAATTAAATCATTAACTTGCCTAGATCTTTCTGGTGCTCGATTAAAATTCATTGGATTTAAATAATCACTTTCTTTAATTCCATAAGTTTTTGATAAATAATAAGAAATAATACTCTTAATATTATTTTCAACTATTAAAAGGTTTTTAAATAAAATATTTCTCACTTGTCTATCAAAATTAAACATTGCATATAATTCTCGAAAAGAAGCTCCTACAACAAACTTTTTATCCACAAGTGATTTCATAAATAAAGAACGATAACCACTAATAAAAAAATAATTTTCTCTTAATAAAATTTCTTTAGCTAAAATTTCATCTTCAATAATTAACCCCTTATTCTTTAAAATAGTTATTTGTTCATCTAAAGTTTTAAATATCTTATTCATTACAAATCACCTATTGTATAATTATAACACGAAGTACTCATTCATTGTAATTTTTTTAGATGACAAATATGTTAGAATAATGTGAAATAAATGTGAAACAAAATAATTATAATTTTAGCATTGCAATCGCTTCTGCTAATATTTCAGCAAATCTTTTCTGATATTTTTGAGTATTCAACAATTCTCTTTCATAACCATTTGATAAAAATCCGCACTCTATCAATACTCCATCTACTTTTAATTTATCATACATATAAGTTTTACGAGGAATTTTCTTTACCTCTCTTTTTGTCTTTAAAGATTTATTTAAAGCATTTTGAATTTGTTCAGCTATTTTTTTATTATTCGTTTTTTTCTCGTTATAAAAAACTTGAGGACCAAAATATTTGGTATTTTCCAAATAATTTAAATGAATAGAAAAATAAAGATCCGCTTTACTTTCATTTATCAATTTAATTCGATTATCAAAATCACTTTTCTTTCTCATATAAGCATTTGGCTTAGATAAATCATAATCCCCATTTCTAATCAAAATAACTGTTGCTCCTAGTTTACTCAAACTCTTTTCTAATAGCTAAATTTATATCCTTCTCATAAATCCCACCATACATTGTTCCCGGATCCAATCCACCGTGTCCACTATCTAAAACTATTAACTTTCCACTCAAAGGTAAACTAGCAAAAACCACTTTATTTGCTAACAAAAGTACAATTATAACAAATAATATATTTATTTTTATAAAATATTTTCTCATATTAAATATATATGCTATTTAAAAAACAAAAAACTTTAATAAATAAAGATTTTTTTAAATATTGCTACACAAATACCTTAGTAAATTCTATAGCAATATTTTGTTCATAACCATGTATATGGAAATTATTTTTTCTAAAACTTTGTAATTTAAACTATATATTTCAATATTGCATATATCTCATCATATTCTTTTTGATTTTTCTAACGATTGATTAACGCTTTCTTTATTAAAAGAGCATTTATTTTATTATTAACCTTTTTAATCAAATCTTACCCTAACTACATTTATAATATCCAATTACATCCTATAATTTTTTCTAAATTATTTTATTATATTATTTAGTATTTTTAAAACTTCAACTCTATATTTTTCTTTACTAATATACATCGAATAATGCGGAATTTTAATTATTTTATATTTGTTTATTAAATATTTTTTTAATATATTAAAAGAATCATTACCTATCGCAATTAAAATTGGCATATCTTTTGAAATAATTTTTATTTCTTTTTCAAATTCTCTAATGTTATTTTGAACAATATATTCATGTTTTTTCAAATAACTCATTACCTTAGATGAATCAACTTCAGGATAGTTTTTAATTATATCTGTAATATAACTTCCCCAAAATTTTGTATTTATTAATGCATACCTTAATTTATAATCATTTTGATATCTATAGTTACTATGAAAATTCATCCAAGGTTTTATATTTTGGGTTCCATGTGTATTCGACACATTTAATCCAACAAATACATATTTATTATTCAACATACCAATAATGTTATTATATTCAAAAAAGTCAATATCTGATGTATTAGATTTAGCAGTATTTATTGGAAGTTTCCATATTGTCCAACTTGCGATTTTACCATATTCTTTTTTTAATTTTTCATAAGTCTCTCTGCCAATCATATCACCACTTCTTATAATTAATTATATCATATATTATCTTAACTTGTTCTACTAACCTATAATAGTTAAAATAATTGGCAAAATTTTGTAATCTCCCAGTAAATCTGATAAAGTTGTTACATTTTAAAACCAACTTTTTCAACATACAAAAAAGCCCATAAACACGGACTTTTTAAAATATTGAAACTTGTAAATATATTAACGTTTACTAAATTGTGGTGCACGACGAGCCTTTTTTAATCCTGGTTTTTTACGTTCTTTAACTCTAGGATCACGCGTAACGAAACCAGCTACTTTTAGACGCTTACGATAAGCATCTTCACTTGATTGATCAGTATTAGCATCATATAAAAGAAGCGCACGAGTTATTCCTAAGCGAATCGCTCCAGTTTGTCCTGAAAAACCGCCACCTTTAACATTAACTGTAATATCAAATTTATTTTCATTATTAGTCAATACCAAAGGTTGTTTCAAATCCATTACTAATGTAGCATAAGGCATATAATCATTAACATCAACACCATTAATAACTATATTACCAGTTCCACCTGTAATTGTTACTTGTGCAACAGAACGCTTTCTACGTCCTGTAGCAGACCAACTTTGTTTTGCCATAATACCCTCCTAATCAACTTTCATTTCTACTGGTTTTTGTGCTAAATGTTTATGATCTTCGTTTGCATAAACAAATAACTTTTTACCCATTGCTCTTCCTAATCTATTATGAGGAAGCATTCCTTTAACTGCTCTTTCAATCATTTCTTCTGGATAATTTTCAATCATTGTTTTAGCATTACGTTCACGTAAACCACCAGTATAACCACTATGATTATAATACATCTTATCGTTTAACTTGTTTCCGGTTAAATTAACCTTTGAAGCATTAATAATTATTACATAATCTCCACAATCAACATGAGGAGTATAGGTAACCTTATGTTTACCTCTTAAAATAGTTGCAGCTTTAGTGGCCAAACGACCTAAATTAACACCTTCAGCATTAATCACGTACCATTTACGTTCAATATTTTCTTTTTTTTGCATGAATGTTTTCATTGCTTTTATTCCTTTCATTAGTTATCCACTTTTTACTTTCCCAAGGTAAAAAAGCTTCACAACAAATAAAATGTACCAGTTAAAATTATATGCAACAAAGACCCAAAAGTCAACAAAAATAATAACTTACCTAAATTTTTCATTATTTTTTTAATAATAAACAACGTTCTTTATAACTTCCATAATTTTCCATTATTTTTTTTGAATCAACCCAAGCAATATAAATCATTTCATCACTACTTGATTTAATTCCTAATCTTAATCTAATATCACAATCATTAGCAATAGCAAATTGAAACAATTCCTCAAATTCACTTATATCTCCTTCTTTTAAAATATTTCCATCCTTTAACACTCTTACTAAATCGCACCCCAAATTATTATAAGCATATTTCATATTAACAGTTTCTTTATCATAACTAGAATAAAAAACTTGTCCCCCTTTATCCAGGGAAAAACTATTATCCAAATCAACTTTATTATCACTTATAACCATTTTATTAATAACTGTATTATTTTTCTCTTTTAATGGATCAGCTAAATTATTTATTTTCTCATATAAATTATCAAAAATATCATAAACTAAACAATTTTTAGCACTTACCTCACTAGAAGAATTTTTAATTTTAAAACTTGAAACAAGCAACGTTGATAAAGCTAACAAAGCTACCATTTTCTTAAAACCTATTCTCATTTTATTTCTATATTTTCTCTTCTTTTTAAGAGAAAATAATTTCTTTGGTCTTCTTTCATTTTCTTCTTTTTTCACTAAATTATCTTGATCTAAATCTAAAATATTTTCTAAACTCTTTTGATCATTTAAAATCACATTTACATATTTATTTATTTCTTTTCTTTTTTCAAAACTTTCTTCAACATAAGAAGCCAAACATCTCAAAATTTCTGCTTCGGATAAATCTTTTCCCAAAATCTCTTTACAATTATTTTCTATCTCTAAACAAAAAGTATTAATTTCATTTAAAATTTTCTCATTATTAATATTCTTTCCCAAATTCAATTGTATTTTTTTATTTTCAACATATTTTTTAATTAAATCTTCCTCATAAACACTAACATAAAGATAATCCAAAAATCTTATAAATAATATTCCCGTACTCTTTGACATATTTAATACTTTAAAAAAAGTTTCATAATCTCCATTTTTAAAATCTTTCATAATCTCAATAGCATTTTCCCCTTGCTCCGTTAACTTTTTTTGAATATTAAAAAAAACTTGTGATAATTCCACATAAGTAGGCTGCTCTTCATTTTTCAAAATTATTTGTCTAAACCATTCAGTATACCCTTCATTTGCCCCTACTCCAAATCCATCTTTTTTAATTTTAATTCTAAAAAAAGTTTGCGTAAAAGGATTAAACTTACTCAATAATATATTTTGCAAATTAGTACCTAAATATTTTTGAAATTCGAAATCTTTCCCTATTATTTTATGAAAACCTGTAGAAATTATTTGACCCTTTTCGTCTCTTTTAATCAACATTTTATGAATTAATTCATGCAAAATAGTTGCTCTATATCTCTTTATATTATAATCAATCTCAAAAGAATTTAATTCTTTTCCTAAATTTTTATGCAAGATAATTTCTGGTTTAACCAAACTTGCTGAGCCTGAAACATTGCCATTATATGGAGCAAATTTCAAAACTTTAAATTCACTTGCCATTTTTTTAGAAAATTCATCTTTCTTAAATCCACCATAACATTGAAAATATTGTCTTCCTAAAAATAACATTTTTTCCCTTGTGATTCTTTCTTCTCTTGTCATTAAATTATTCATAAAAAAAGCCTCTTTCTTTAAAAGCTATTATAAAAAGAAACTTTGTATTGTCAAGAGATAATCTATTTTTAATGACTTTTAAATTCCTTATATGCTCTATCTAATATTTTATATTCTTGAGATTCATAAATATCATCACTTAAATCTAATCCTTCACTTCTTGCAATTTTCACACAATTTAAAACCATATATCGTTCTTCAAAAGATAATTTATTAATAAACTCTATATTTTGCCATATATAATTAATAATACACCTAAAATTCTTTCTTATTAGTCGCTTTCGCCTTTTTTTAATACTCCATGATAATTCATTATACATTTCATTTAAAACCATACGAAAAATATAAAAATTCCTTTCTTTATCACTCATAAAAAATCCTTTCTAAATATAACCCTTTAGCTGGCGCCGTCCTAAGTTGATAATTAAAACTTTGATCCTTAAGCATTCGATTTAATAATACTATATCACATTTTCCTTCATTATAATCAAGCATTGCCCCTACTAAATTCCGTATCATATATCGATAAAAACTTGTCCCTGTAAAAATAATTTGTATTTCATGAGCCATCTCTTTTACTTCTATATCATAAATTATACTATCATAATTATCTCTTTCTCCCGACACAAAATTATGAAAATTATAAGCCCCAGTGAACAACCTAGCACACTCTTTAATTTTAGCCAAATCTATCTTTTTATTATATTGTAAAAAATAATCTTCTTTAAATGGCGAAAAATCTCCTCGCCAGATTTTATAAACATAAACTTTTTTTAAAACATTAAAACGAGCATGAAAATTCTTTTGAACTAAATAACAATCAATAATATTTATATAAGGACGAACTATATTATTTAAAGATTTTATTAAATTTTTGGGCCCAATATTTATATCTAAATCAAAATGAGCACATTGACCATTTGCATGAACTCCTACATCTGTTCTTCCAGCTCCCTTAATCAAGACCTCTTTTTTATTAATAATCGTTAAAGCTTTCTCTAAACATTCTTGTACTGATTTCTTATCCCTTTGCCGTTGAAAACCAAAAAATTTACTTCCATCATATTGAAATTTAATAACAAAACGCATCATTGCACTTCCCTAAATATTGCTTTAATAAGCTCTTTTAAATCTGTATAATTATTTAATATTTTTTTATCCCTATTAATATATTGTTGAAAATCTATTATTTTTGGCACTTCTAATAAATCTTTTATCTCTAAATCAAAAAAATCATCTTTCTTAAACTCTAATATTTCTTTTTCATTTTTTAAAACAACTAAATAATCTACAAAATCCAACATAAAATTCATTGATACCTCAATTAAAATAATTGTTTTTTTATATTTATAAACTAATTTTTTTAACAAATTTTTAAAATACAATAAATCCTTTTTCATAAAATATTTATCAAACTGATAAAAAATAATTTGATCTTCATTTAATATTAAAGAAATTGCTAATTCTATTTTTATCTTTTCACTAAAAGACAAATTACAAATATCTTCCTTTAAAATATCATCTATTAAATTAAGCATTTGAAAACTTTTTTTTATTCGTTCTAGACTACATTTAGTATTACTTAAAATATATTCTTCCACACTTTGATGAAAATATATTTGTTTTAAAAATACAATATGCGTATTTAAATTATATGGATCAAAAGGAAAATTATTAAAAGCATTAATCTTTTCTTTTTTTATAAAATTCATTAATTCCATAACTTTTTCTGTAACTCCTCTTTCGTAAAATAAATATCATCAATTAAATTATAATATTGCAATTGAATAGATAAATCAACATAAAATGGCAATCCTATACCTAATCTTTTCAACAATTTTTCTTCTTGCAAAACCTGCTTAGTTTGTCCCTCAATAGCAATTATTCCATCATTCATCACTATCATATATTCATAATTTAAAGACTCTTCAATATTATTAGAAACAACAACTTGTGTTATATTATTTTTCAAAAAATAATCCCTAAATATTTCAATATCTTCTTTTTTCATAAAAGAATATAAATTATCAATAAAAATAATTTGTGGATTTTGATATAAAAAAGTACACAAAAGTAATATTTTTTTTTGATAAAAATTTAAATTATTAGGATTCATTTTTAACATATCTTTAGAAAAAAAATTATTTACAAAACCTTTTTGATTTTCATTCAATAAAACATATTTTAATTCATCTTCCACAAGCGAAGATTTAAAATAATCTTGATCTAAAATTACCGCAATTTTAGCATTTAGAGACACTTTCCCTGAATATTTTATCTTATCTGCTATTATGTTTAATAAAAGACTCTTTCCACTAGCACTAGTTCCACAGATAAAAACATTTTTACCTTTATAAAAAACTATTGATAAATTATGAAAAAAAACTTTTTTATTTAAATTTAAAGATATATTTTCTATTTTAATAAATTCTTCCATTTATTTCACCATTAAAATTATTATACAAATTTTAACCCAAGAAAAAAAGAGTTTTTACTCTTTATCACTAGGCAACTTAATAATAACTTCATCCGGCATCGAATATAAATACTTTTCTCGAGCATATCTAGCTACATAATCTCCATCTTGTAATTTGGTAATTTCTGATTGCAAAGATTCTTCCTCATGTAATAAATCATCATATTTATTATTCAATAAACTCAGTTCATTTTTATTATGAATAATTTGACATAAATCATTAAATACACTTGTTACAATAATACCCACTAATAATACTATAGCACATGACAAAAATGTAAGACGCCTTTTCACTTTCTTTGTTATTATTTTTTCTTTCATTACTCGCTCCTATTTTTCTCATTATAACACTAACTAGTTAAGATAACAATTTTTTCTGCAAAGCTTTACATTTTTTTCCTAGTATTTTTATATAGTTAAAATATTCTTATATAGCTTTTTATAAGTCATTAAATATCCATAATCTTTATATACTTTTATTTCTAAAAATAATAAATATTTAAAAATTTTTAATACGTCAATTTAAATATTGAATCTTCACCATAATAAAGATAGCATTACCTTATTATATAGAATAAAATACATAACAATATTATTATCCATTTATTTAGAAATTTTCATATGTATATCTTCTTCAGTTATCCCCACACCATCTTTTATAAAACCAATTTTTTCATAACAATGAATTGCTCTTAAATTATTTGCATAAACATATAATTCCACGCCATCTAATTTTAATGTTTCAAAAACATATTTTAATAAAGCATTAACAGCTTCTATACCATAATGCTTATCTTGTTTGTCTGGAGTAATAGAAATTAACATTTCGCAAGTATTATCTGAAAAAGATGTAGTCATTTTCACTTAATATTTGTTTTTTTATCCAATTTAAAATTTGTTAGAACTATAATTCTTTCTAAATATAACTTTTTGTATTTCTTGATTGTTATACCATCCATTAATAATTCTGACATATGAATATATAAAATATTATCAGATTCAAAAACCAAGTTATATTTTCCTTTTCCAAATTCTACATTTTTCATTTTAACCACCTTTTATATTATAGTATCTAAATAATATGTAATTTATAATATCAAATAAGCAAGATAATCTCGCCCTTTATTATATAACAAATTTTTTATATTTAAAAATAATACTATTAAAAAAACAATTTCTATTTAAGAAATTGCACTTTTTTATAATTGACGAATTCCTGTTTCATCAATACAAGTCTCAATACCTAAATCTTCATTAATTGCTTGTAAAGATGCTAATAAACTGGCTCTTTCATGCAATAATTGTTTTTTCTTTAAATTGATTGCTTGTAAAGACGACAATAAATTGGCTCTTTTACATAATGATCGTTTTTCCTTTATGTTGTTAAATTTTGAAATAACATTCTCTCCTAGTTCAATTTCAATGTATCTTTTTGCCTCTTCTTCATTAGTAAAGCCGCCAAATAATCCCGAATGAACATTATTTTTATTAGTTAAATTAATGTTTATCGGCCTTACAATAGAATCTGGCAATTCATCTTCAGTAAACGCACTAAAACCTGCTAATCTAAAAAACAATTCTAAATCATCTAAATTATAGTTTGCAACGTAATGAAATACTATAAATGGTAAAGATTTGTGAACTCCAATTTTATTTCCTACATTTTGAAATATATATTTTCCTGTTTGTACAATATCGCCCCAATTATCTCCATATAAATTAAATTTAAAATATTTTTCTTCCATAAATTTTCTCCTAACATTTATAATGTATAATTTATTATATCCCAAAAATGATATATATCAAATACGGAAATTCTTTAATTACTGATTATAATCCTTAAAAAATTATTTTAAATTTTTACTAATTCTCTCTAAAATAAATGTTTTTACATGACTACCAAGCTTTTTATTAAAAAAACTGGCAATTATAAACCCTAAAAATAGAGTTAACAAAAAATAAACATGTATTACCCCATAATTAATTTTAAACATTATCAAAACATACAAAAGTGTTACATCAACAATATAAATTATTGAAACAAAATATTTCCAAAATTTTGTCATATGTTTAATTAACTTATAATTTAATAAACTAGTATAATAAAAGAAACCACCAAAAATAAAAGAAAAAATAAAAGAAACAATTTGTACTTTATAATCCATTATTTAAATAATTTAGTAAAAAAGCCCTCATGATTTTGTTTCGTTTCCCCATCAATATAAGCAAAACTATCTATTTTTCCTTTTATTTTTACATTTCCATCATGCGTATCTAATTTTAATATTTCTAAACTGTGCCCTTTTAATAAAATTACCCCCATACTACTTTCCATTAAAAACTCTTCATTATCAAAGCTTGTAATTTTCTTTATCCCTGTTAAAAAAATTTCTCTTCGATCTGTTATTTTTAATTCATGACTACCAAGTAATATATTGTCCAATTCTTTATCCATTATTAACACGCTCCTAATTAATCATATTAATAAAAGATTATTTTATTCGAAAAAAAAACCTAGATTACTAGATTTTTCAATTATTCTTCTTCATTCGTTTTTTCATATTCTTCTAAGATTGCATCTTGAAACATAGATCTAATTTCAGTATTCAATGGATGAGCGATATCTCTATAATCTCCAGTTGCAGTTTTTTTACTTGGCATGGCAATGAATAATCCCTTATCACCTTCAATGATTCTTATATCATGAATCGCAAAAGCATCATCAAGAACTACCGTTGCAATACCTTTCATTCTATTTCCTTCTTTTTCAAATTTACGAACTGTTACTGATGTAATTTTCATAAGACACTCCTTCTCTAAAGTTTTTCTAGTAACTTAATAATATTTTAATCCATAAAGAACAACTAATCAAGACTTTTTACAAATACTTGATACTAATTTCACCAGTTGCTATATCAGAATAACTAAAACTTTTTTCCCTTCCATTTTCATTAACCGTAAAAATACTAGGATAAGCTTTGGATATATACCCTTCAACTTGATAATTTTTATTACGCATTCCAAAAACAGAGATAATTACTTGATCATTAACATGATTTTTAATATCTTCTTTAATTTTATCTAAACTCATATATTCCTCCTTTTATCTGGGATAACCCACATACATAAGTCCATTACACATAAGTCCACCCATTCCATCTTTTCCGTATTTAGTTTTTTCTAATAATTGAATCAAATCAACTTCTCGATTACGTTCTGTAAGGGAAATATTAGTCGCAATTATAGCTGGATCTAAACAATGAATATTAACTCTTTTGGGACTTGAAGCAAAATTTGCTCCTGCTTTAATTAATTCTTCATAATTACTTTGACAAGCTCCTGCTATAATTACCAATTTTTCATGACTTTTTTCATATTTACGACATTCCTTTACAGCTTTAATAAAATTTTCTGTATTTTTATAATTTCTAATATCTTCCATTTTTCCCTTCTTTTGATAATATGCATCATGTCCTGTTATTATTACAATATCAGGTTTATATTCTTCCAATAAATTTTTTATCTTAAAAGCAATATCAACTTCATTCAATCTTTTTCCTATCGCAAAAATATTATGTTTTTTATAAAAATCTAAACATCTTTGAAGATATTCATTATCTCCATCTATATGTAAAATTTTGCCTGGTAAATAAAAAAACTCACTTCGATCTAATAAATCATTTGAGTCATCCACTTCAATTTTTAATTTTTCTTTATCTTCCTCTGTTGCAATTTTTAAATCTTCCATTTCACTATCCGCATATAAACGAATATCAATACCCTTTAAATAGCATTTATTTCCTTTAATATTAATCACTTTAAATAAGGTATCATTTTTATAACTATTTCGCGTTACTAAATCTCCTTTTTTTACTTGCATACATACCACCAATACATTATATGCAAAAAATTTTTTAGTTTTCTAACTATTATATAATTTAACTATCTTTTTAAAATTATCAGGACTTATTTCTTCTGCTCTTACCCTCTCATTATATCCTAATTCTTTTAAAATACTTAAAATTCGCTCCCACTCATAATTATTTAAATTATTTTTCAAAGTTTTTCTTTTATTTTTAAAAGCCTCTTTTATAAACTGAAAATAAAAATCTTTATTAAGCTCTTTTTCTCCATCTTTAACTTTAAGATCTATTACTGCACTATCTACATTAGGTATAGGAATAAAATTACATCGATCAACATCAAATTTAATTTCCACATTATAATAATAATCAACAAATAAAGTTAAAGCATTATATTCTTTACTCCCCCATTTAGCCGCTAATCTCTCAGCAAATTCTTTTTGAACTAATAAAATAATTTCTTTGAATTTCAATTCTGATTCAAGTAATTTTACCAAAATAGGTGAAGTAATGTAATAAGGAATATTGGCAACCACAAAAAGATTTTTATAAGAAAACTCTTTTAAATCACTTACTATATTTCTTTTCAAAAAATCATCATATATAATTTTTACATTATTTCTCTGAAATGTATCTAAATAATATTTCATTCTTTCATCTATTTCATAAGCTAAAAAATTAGAATTTTTTCTCACCAAAAAATCCGTTAAAGCACCCATTCCTGGACCAATTTCAATTATTAAATCATCTGTATTAACGTTAATCAAAGAAGAAATATTATTCAAAACTTCTTTATTTCTCAAAAAATTTTGGCCATATCTTTTTTTAGCTTTTATCATAACTATCTCCTATACTTTAAAAAGATGGCTATTGCCATCCAAATCTCAAAACATCATAAGAAACTGGTGCTCTTCCAATATAAGATCTTGCATATTCTACACTTGAGGCTAATAAGTCTATATCATTACCCAAAACACCTCGATCTAAAACAATTCCAATAACTGGTTCTTCTGAAATAGAAGGTTTATTAAATCTTATTATAGTTCCACAAGATAAATTTTTAGAAGAAGCTATTATTCTCACCTTACCATAAGAAATATCTTCATAAGAATCAATTCCATTTAAAACATTATAATTTGGTAAACAAGCAAGTCTTCCACTACATGATGGACAATTAGCAACATACCCTGTTAAATCACCTGTATACGTATCTTTAACACTATATAAATCACTTGCTATTTCTTCTTTTAATTTTAAAGCCATTGTAGACAAATCAATTGAACTACTGGAATTATCATATAAAATTTTATTTTCTATTTTTTCATTACTAGATTCAACAATCACTACAAGCACAACTAAAATCCCCACTTGAATTATCTTTCCTATAATCTTCAATAGATTTCGTCCCACTTGTTTTCACCTCATGTCTAAAAATATTCTAACAAAGTTAAAATCAAATGTCAAAAAGCCTTTTTATATTTCCGTTTGTAATTCTAGCAACTTCTTTCAATTCCACATTTTTTAATTCCGCAATAAATTGAGCAATTTCTATAATTTTACTTGGATCATTCTTTTTACCTCTAAACGGAACTGGCGTTAAATAAGGAGAATCCGTTTCTAATATAATATAATTTAAATCAATTTCTTTGATTACTTCTTTCAAATTACAATTTTTAAAAGTAATTACCCCATTCACTCCCAATAAAAATCCCATCTTAATATAAATATTAGCAACCTCTAAACTTCCACTAAAAGAATGAATTACACCTTTTACCTGATACTTTTTCAGTATTTTAATTGTATCTTCCGTTGCCTCTCTAGAATGAATTACAACGGGCATGTTATATTTTTGAGCTAATAATAATTGCTTTTCAAAAAGTTCCTTTTGATTTTCTTTATTAATATCATTATAATGATAATCTAAACCAATTTCTCCTATTCCAACTATTTTAGAATTAAGTAAATTATTTTCCATAAAATCTAACTCTTCATCTGAACAAACTTCTTCTTCTGGATGAATACCTAAAACTCCATATATATTCTCCCTATTTAATAAACTGATAACTTCTTGATTTGATTTATGACTACAACCAGCAACTATCATTCCCTTTACCCCATTTTTTTTAGCTAAATCTATTATTTTATCAATATCTTCATAGTACTCTTTAAATAAATGACAATGTGTATCCCAAAACATATAAATTTCCTTCCTAAAAATAATATATCAAAAAGTAAAAAAGAAGTAAAATTTACTCCCTTGCTTAAAAAATATTTATCTTTTTTTCAAAATTTCTTTTACCGAAATGCTTTTATCTTTCTTTAAATCAAAATAACCAGTATGAACATTTCCTTGATATTCCCACATTATATCAGTTCCATATGGAGCATTAAAAATTTCTAACATTTCTGGAGCTATATTATTTATCGTTGATGCCCCTACAATTTCAAAATTATTTGGATCACTTACATAATTATCATCATCTATTTCTGAATATATATTCCATCCATTCAGATTTGGAATAGAACTTTGTTCCCGATAAGTATATTTTATTTTCTTGACCTTTTGGGTTACATTTTTTGAAATCATGAAGCCCCCGTAAAGACTATCATCAATTTGTAGATTATTATTTTCTTTTTTTACTTTTTTAAATATTCCCATTTCATTTCTTCCTTACCTATAAATATTTTCTTTTTTATCATATGGAATAATATTCTTATTTTTAAAGCTAAAAATTGCTATTTTTTCACAAATATAATCATATATATCATCATCAACATAAGCTTGCTTTAGCGGATCATAATCATTGTCATTTATACTTCCCTCAGTATAATAAGCATAAGCATATTCCCCATTTATTTTTAAATAATACATTATTTCTTTAATATTATTAAGTTCTCTTTCATCAAAAATATTTGATTGTTTTAATATGTTATTTATATTATCACAAAAAAAGTCAAAGTTATCATCCCAATTAATATTTCCATTTCGTTGGGCTTCTTCTCTTAATTTTTCAATTTCCCGCAATAATTCTCCTTGAACACTATCAGCTTGTCCTTGACTAGGCACTAATTCCTTCCAAATTTTTTTACATTGTTTAATTTCCTTATTTTTATAACCTTTTATCCCTAATTTATCAGCTAAATCATATTCCTCCGACTTAATAGTTTTTATTACCCTATTATCTTTATTAAACTTATCAAATATTTTCATTCATTTCACTTCCATTAAGCAATTGGTAATCAAGTAAAAAAATATCATCAAGTACATTTACAACAATAACTTTATCATTAATACTTGCTGCTATATTAGGCACAGCTATTTTTGCAAACTTTAAATTTTTATCTACATCAATTCCTGATATCTTATAACGATCATTATCAAAAATTTGTTCTATAACGCCAACATAACACTTATAATTTCCATTTTTTATATATTTGACTTTTTAAAATATTCAAAAATTAATAAAAAAGGTAAAAATACAAAAACTAATGCAAGTGCCCTAACATATAACATTTTGCCATAAAGTTTAAAAAATAATAAAATAATAAATACAACCAAAGAAAATATTTCAATAAAAATCAAAATAGGAAAAAATTTTAAATAATCATTTTTTATGTTTTTTATAACTAAATTATGTATTTCATTATTAAAATCAATTTTTATAATTATTTCTTGATATGCCAAATTATTCAATATATTTTGTTTTTCTTCTATTGTCAACATAATAAATATTTTCCCTTTTTTTAAATCAAATTCTAAAACTTATATTCATCATATACATCAAATATTTCAATATTATTTTGTTTAAGAAAATGTTTAAATCCTTCAATATAAGGTTCTTTTATAATTCCATAAAAAAACATATTTCGAACATATAATTCATTAAAAGATTTATCCTGTTCAACAATTAATAACATTTTATCAATATAAAGTTTACCATTTTGAGCATAAAAAGTTACTTCATTATTAACATATTTATCCGCAATAATCTCTTTTGACTTTTTTGAAAAATAAATAGTAATAGGTATAATAAACAAAAAAACAACTACTAATAACAACAAAAATAATTCTGAAACTTTCAATGCTAAAATAAAAATAGTAAACGACAATACAAGCCACATTCCTATCATAAAGACAACATTTAAGGAAAATTTATTTTGATTTTTAATAGTAGTAAGACTAGTTTTATACATTTCTTGCTTAGGCTCTAATACTTCATTAGTTTCGCTAATCACATTTTCTTTATTATCTTTTAATCTTTTATAAATATCTCTATAACCAATTAATTGCATTTCACAAAGACTAGAAATAGCTTCCTTTTTTATCTCTCCCATATTATATTTTAATAAAAGATATTCTACCAAATCTCCAAATCCCTGAACCCCAATTTCAACTTTTAACTCTTTAGATTTAGTTTTAATTTCTAAAAAAGTTTCTATTCTTCGTCTTCTTCCATATACAATATCTTTATAAATAGCAACTTTATTAATTTCTGAAATATTAAATTGATAATTTTTAAAAATACCACTTCTTACTTTAAAATTATCATTATTAACTTCTACAAAAAATCTAATATCAATAATAGTTTTGTAAATAATAAAAGAAAAAATAATTAAATAAAGAAAACCAAAAATAAAATTTTTTAAAAATAATATTATGGTAATAAATAGACACGAAACCATTAACATTAACATAAATATTTTCCATATCACAGAATATTTTATTTCCAAACGATTTTGATTAACTTCTATCACCAACTTATTCTATTATCTACAATAAGAATATATCATAATTTTCAAAAAGTCTAGTATTTATTTTTACCATACTTCAAACTCTATTAATTTAATTTGAACTTGTTTTTTCTAACACAAAATAAGAAGAAATATCTTATATTTTACTCACTTACTCATTAACTATTTATAATAATTGTAATCTATTTACATTTTTTTATCGTAACATTAAATTTATTCTCATCAATATATTCCTCACAATAGGTCATTAAGTAAAGAAAACAATCTTCCGAAATTACACTATTTTTTAAATTATTATTCTTACATTCATCAATTAAATATCTAGCCAATTTATCAAATTCTTCTAAACCCACATCCAATTTTAATAACTTTATATCTGTAAAAATTCTTAAAAAAACAGAGTTTTGTTCATAATAAACTTCTATCTTTTTAATTTCTGAAATATCAAATTGATAATTTCTTCCAATTCTATTCCTAACTTTAATCTTTGTATCTCCAATTTGTACCCAAAAAACATAAGAAGTTATCAAATATATCAATAAAATAAAGAAAATAATTGCATAAATATTTATTATCAAATGATATCCTAACATCAAAGAAAACATCCAGAATCCAAAAATTAATAAATCAAAAACAAAATAAAATCCTAACACTTTTTTAGAATATTTTAATATAAAACTATTTTCCTTCATTTTAATAACACCAATTTTCTTTTTCCAATAAAACTTATTATAACATTTTTTTAAATACCTTAAAATGCTATTTTCTTAAAGATAATCCCACATCTCTATTTCCATATGGACTGCCATATCCACTACATTCAACTAAATGTTTCTCTAAAGGCATAAAAGTTTCTAACTCTCTTATAGGTAAATCTAAAAATTCTTGAAAAAATAAATCATCAAAAATCGAATATAACGAAGATTTTAATTCATCAATTCCAGCTCCATAAAGATAATGAATCAAAGCCTCTCCTCCATTTTTTAAAAGAGGCATAATACTATTTAACATCAACTTACTATATTCCTCATAACTTTGATTTAAATAATAATAAATATTTGATAAATAAATAAAATTATAATTATCTTTACTTGAAAAATAATCTGCTATATTTCTAAGATTACAATTCGTAAAAGATATAGTACTATTAATTAAATTATCTTTTATTTTATAGTAGTCATCTCTTAAATTGACAGAAAAAAATGAAGTAATTATTTTTCGATGATTGTCAACATCAAACAGATTTTCATAAATATCAAAATTATACGCATAATCAAAAATATGATCCCAAAAATAACAAGAATCCGTATCTAAGAAATCTCTAACTTTATAATACAAATAATCAGGAAACTTATCACAATAAAAGCTTATATACTCTTCGTATTCTAAAGCCTTTATAGCTGCAAATTTTAAATTACATCCATACTTAGCTAAACAATTAATATCAAAAGTATCAATCATCTTTGCTCCATAAAAAATAGCTTCTAAAACTTGATCTCCACTTCCAGCAACCATTAATGTTTTTTCAAAAGAACAATTAAATTGTGAAAATAATTCTCGAGAGTTTTCTGTACCTCTTATAGGAATTACGCTATATTTTTTATATATACAATGAGAAAAAAACGTATTATCGTTTATTATATTAAAAGCCATTTTAATATCTTTTTTTAGTTTTATATTCATCACAACAAACGCCCACCAAAAAGCGACAACTATTATAACTAGCACTTTACTATTTGTCAACGGAATAATAAATCATAAAAAAGAAGAAAAAATTTTCTTCCAAATATATTTAATTATCTTTCACATCTATTCGTTGAAATAAAATAACGGGATCATCTAATTCATAAACTATATCTTCACATACTTTAAATGAAGAATTATCTACATTAAGCTGTTTTAAAATCTTCTTACAAGTATCAGGCATGTACGGTTCTAAAAAAATAGCACACACTCTTATACTTTCGATTAAATTATATAAAACTGTTTCTAAACGATCAAATTTAGTCTCATCTTTTGCCAATATCCACGGCGTAGTTTCATCAATATATTTATTACTGCGACGAAGGACATTAAAAATTTCATCTATAGCCTCTCCTACTTCTAACTGAGCCATTTTATCTTCAATATTATCTTCTAAAGCATTAACCATTGAAATCAAATCATCATCAACGTTTTCATATTCTCTTTGATTTTTAATATTTCCCTTAAAATATTTTTTCGCCATAACTATTGTTCTATTCACTAAATTTCCTAAAATATTTACTAAATCACTATTAATTCTTTCTACTAACAACTTATTAGATAAAACTCCATCATTGCCAAAAGGTATTTCATGTAATAAATAATATCTTACAGCATCTACTCCAAACTCTTTTACTAAATCATCAGCATATAAAACATTTCCTTTTGACTTACTCATCTTACCATCTTCCATCAAAAGCCAAGGATGACCAAAAACTTGTTTTGGTAAAGGTAAATCTAAACTCATCAAAAAACAAGGCCAATAAATCGTATGAAAACGAATAATATCTTTTCCAATTAAATGTAAATCCGCTGGCCATAATTTTTTAAACTCTTCACTAGAACCATCTGGATCATAACCTATATTAGTTATATAATTCGTTAAAGCATCAAGCCATACATAAATAATATGTTTCGAATCAAAATCTACTGGTATCCCCCAATCAAAAGAAGTACGAGAAATACACAAATCTTGAAGGCCTGGTTTTAGAAAATTATTAATCATTTCATTTTTTCGGGCCTCTGGTTGAATAAAATCCGGATTTTCTTCAATATACTTTATCAACTTATCTTGATAATTACTTAATTTAAAAAAATAAGCTTCTTCTTTTCTTTCCTCAACATCTCTTCCACAATCAGGACATTTTCCTTCTATTAATTGTGTTTCTGTCCAAAATGATTCACAAGGAACACAATATAAACCTTTATATTCTCCTAAATAAATATCTCCTTGATCATACATTTTTTTAAATATCTTTTGTACGATTTGCTCATGAATCACATCTGTAGTTCGCACAAATCTATCATAAGATGTATTCATTACATCCCAAATTCGTTTAATTTCTTTAGCTACTCCATCAACATATTCTTTTGGCGTAACTCCTGCTTCACGTGCTTTTATTTCAATTTTTTCTCCATGCTCATCCGTTCCTGTTTGAAAATAAACATCAAATCCTTTCAATCTTTTATAACGAGCAATACTATCTGCTAATACTACTTCATATGTATTTCCAATATGAGGTTTAGCTGAAGTATAAGCAATTGCTGTTGAAATATAATATTTTTCTTTCATTAAAATTCCTCTTTTCTAATAACCACCATCTATTTTAATAATTTCATTATTAACAAAAGTATTTTCATCACTTCCTAAATAATAAATTAAACTTGCTACTTCCTCTGGCTCAGCAAAACGATTAACATAAATTTTTGCGATTTCCTCCTGCACCAAATCATTAGGTAAATCTTTATTCATTTCCGTATTCATCCACCCTGGAGCAACAGCATTTACCAAAACTTTAGGAGCATACTCCAAAGCAAAATTATGAGTTAAAGAATTAATTGCTGCTTTTGAAGCATCATAATCAATACTTGTTGGAAAATTACAATCAATTCCATTCGTACTTGATACATTAATTATTCTAGTAGTTTTATCTTGTAAAAACATAAATTTACCAAAATACTTACACATAAGATATGTTCCTGTCACATTATTATGCATGGTTTCTTCAAATATTTTTAAAGGTCGTTCAGCAATTTCCATATCATAAACAATTCCCGCATTATTAACAAGCACATCTAGAGTACCAAATTTTTTTTTACTTCATTAAGCATCCGCCTTACATCATCCTCATTAGCAATATCGCCAAAACAAACCATACATTCAACTTTATATTTTTCTTGAATTTCTTTTTGATTTTTAATCAATCTTTCTTTATCTTTATAATCATTTAAAATAATATTAAAGCCTTCTTTAGCAAATTTCCAAGCACACGCAACACCTAAACCTCTTCTAGCTCCTGTAATAAAAATAACTTTCCTCATTAAACTAAATCTCCTTTCAAAATAAAAAATCACAAATTAAGGACGAGCAATACCCGCGGTACCACCTTAATTCATGATTATTCATGCCTCTTTGTTTCGTAACGAGAAATATTCGATTTAACTCCAGAACCATATTCATATTTCTTTATCTATCTGTTTTGCACCAACCCAGACTCTCTAAAAGATGCCAAAATATTACTCTTTCCTTCATTGCTAATTAATTTCATATTATCATAAAAAATATTTTCATTCAAGAAATATCTAACTTACTAACAATCATATTAGATATTAATTTTAATAAATCAAACTGATAATCGGGAATAGAACTATTTTCATTATACAAAATAATTAATCCCAAACAATCAATAGAAGAAATAATAGGCAATACTAAAAAATATCCTGTTAATTCTTTATCATTAAAAATATAAGTATCCAAACTACTTTTGGTTACTGACTCTCGATTATGAATAAAGTTTAATAATTTATCTCCAATTTCAGCATTAATCTCAATATCTTCAATCCCTGAAAAAAGAACTTTATCACGATCCGTTATTAAAACTTTAAAATCATAAGTATTATTTACAATAGAAGCAAGATTTTTAACAATTTCACTATAATCTTGCATCTTAGAATATTTTTTTAAAAGAATATGATCATTTTCCACAAAAATCTCTAAATTTTCCCCGTCACGTATTCCTAAGTTTCTTCTTATTTCTTTTGGTAAAACAATTCTGCCTAACTCATCAATTTTTCTTATAACACCTGTAGACTTCAAAAGAAAATCAACTCCTCTGCTACTTAGTTTGATGCGATAAGAAAAAATTATGCTATAAATAATCAAAATTATTATTCAATTAAATCACGCCAAATTTTTTCAAGTAAAGGTACAAAATAATATAAAAAATGTTTTTGTTCTCTTTTTAGTAACAAACTAATTACTATCTTTTTATTTGTATATTTAAAAGAAAAATTAGGATTAATATTATACGCTTCTAAAAAAAGTTTATCACCCTTAATTTTCTCAGAATATTTTGAAGGTATTTCTATCTCCACAACTCTATCATTTTGCTGCACAGCACTAACTTCCAATTTTTGTGCTATTTTTTCAAACCATTCTTCATACATATAAATTTCTATATCTTCCGTAATTTTACCAAAACGATCTTCCAAAATTTCTTTTATTTTTTGCAAAGATTTCTCATCCCTTATTTCGTTAATAAGCTGATGTACTTCAATTTTTACATCCTCATCACTAACATAATCATCACTTATATGAGTACTTACATTAACCAGTGATTTAGAATCCGTATCTTCTTCTTTTACCTCTTCCCCATTTAATCTTTTAATTTCTTCTTCTATCATTTGCATAAAAAGAGCCAAACCAACTGAATCCACAAATCCTGCTTGTTCACTCCCTAATATATCTCCTGCTCCCCTTAACGATAAATCTCGCATAGCAATTCGATATCCACTTCCTAGTTCCGTAAAATCTTTAATTGCTTGTAATCTTTTAACCGCGATATCATTTAAAACCTTTCGTTTATCATATAAAAGATAAGCATAAGCAATTCGATTACTTCTTCCAACTCTTCCCCGTAATTGATATAACTGACTTAATCCAAAATGATCAGCATCATAAATAATTAAAGTATTAGCATTAGGAATATCAATTCCCGTCTCAATTATCGTTGTACATACTAATATATCAAATTCTTGTAATATAAAAGATTCCATAATTTTATCTAAATCTTTTTTAGTCATTTGCCCATGAGCAAAAGAAATATTTGCCTCTGGTATTAATCTTTTTAAATTATTCGTAAACTCTTCAATACTTGCTACTTTATTATAAAGAATAAAAACTTGCCCTTTTCTAGCTAATTCCTTATAAATAGCATCTTTTACAATTAATTCATTTTCACTTAAAACATAAGTTTGAACAGGATAACGATTAACTGGAGCTGTATCTATAATCGATAAATCTCTTAATCCACTCATAGCCATTTTTAATGTTCTTGGAATAGGTGTTGCAGATAGAGTCAAAATATTTATATCATTTTTAAACTTCTTAATTTTTTCTTTATGAGTTACTCCAAAACGTTGTTCTTCATCCACTACAAGTAATCCCAAATTTTTACAAATAACATCACTACTTAATAAACGATGAGTTCCAATCAACAAATCTATTTTTCCATTTTGTAAATCATCTAAAATCCTTTTTGTGTCTTTTAGTGAAGTAAATCGATTTAATAAAGCAATTTCAAGAGGATAAGAACTAAATCTTTTTAAAGCTGAAGTATATTGCTGCTTTGATAATATAGTTGTTGGACATAAATACAAAACTTGCTTATTATTTAAAATAGTTTTAAAAATTGCTCGAAAAGCTACTTCTGTTTTACCAAACCCTACATCTCCACATAGCAACCGATCCATCGGAACACTATTTTTTAAATCCTTTTGTACTTCTTCTATAGCTCTTAACTGATCCTTCGTCTCATGATATGGAAACATTGAAGCAAAAACATCTTCCTCGGGATAATCCTTATAAGCAATCCCTTTAGTCTTACTCCGTATCGCATAAAGTCTCATTAATTCTTCTGATATATCTTTAATTTTCTTGCGTACACTTCTCTTTTTTAATTCCCAAGAAGTACTATTTAACTTATTTATTTTAGGTTTTACCCCTTCACTATCTGCATACTTATAAATACTCGTTATTTTCTCTACTGGAATATAAACTTTATCATTTCCCAAATAATTTATTTGAATAAAATCTTTCATCATCTCTTTTTGTTTTAAAGTAACTACACCATTATATATACCTATTCCATGACTTCGATGAACTACATAATCACCTAATTTTAAATTATTTAAAGAACTTATTTTCTTGCCAATTTTCAAAGTATTTTTATATTTAATCTGTTCATTTTTTACATTTTCAATATCAAACTCAGATATAACCACCATATCATCAAACAAAAAACCCCTATTTATTTTTTGCATTATAATATTTATCTTATTAAAAATTGGTTCCTTTGTTACGATAGCTGAAGAAAATAAATCTAAAATTTGCTTTTTTTGCCTTTCCTTAGACAAACAAAAACAAACTGTTTTTTTATCATTAATAAACATTTGGACTTTTTCCTGCAATAATTTATAATCAGAATGAAAGTTATCAATTTCTAAAGTTTTATACTTATATACTTCCATGTTCTCATTACTTATATTATTCAAACTATTTAGATATATTTTCTTTGAGACAGATAATTCTTCCAAAGAATACATATACTTTTTCGTTTTATCTATTTTTTCCTTTTCCTTAAATTCTAAAATATCTTCTGTTAATTTTAAATAACCTGCTTTTATTTGTTCATAATCACAAAAAAATAAAATGGGTTTTTTTAAATAATCTATTAAAGAACTATTTTTTTCATTTAATATTTCTTTAAAAGGAAAAATAGTTATCTTATCTATTTTTTCCAAAGATAACTGAGTATTTTCATCAAAATAACGAATTGATTCAATTAGGTTACCAAAAAACTCAATTCGAATAGGATGTTCTTCCTCTATTAAAAAAATATCTAAAATAAAACCTCTTACTGCATAATTTCCTGTTGAAGTAACAACACTATCTCTAGTATACCCAAAATCTTCTAAACATTTAATAATATCTTCTCGAGTTAATTGATCGTTAATTTTTAATGTTTTTAATTGCTTTTGCTTAAGATCGGGTAAAAATTTTAAATAACCCATTAAATTAGTAACTACAATATGAACTCCCTCTTCTAATAATCGCAAGCTTTCTAAACGCTTAACTTGTAAATCAGGAGAAGATGCTAATGCCACAGTAGATAAAAAATCATCCATTGGAAAAAGAAGCACATTATCCGTATATGTACTTAACAAAGAGTAAATTTGATTACACTCATATAAAGAATTAGTTACAACTAAAATATTTTCTTTTTCTTTTTTAAAACAATTTAATATATATATAATATTTAATTCTTTTGTTAATCCTGTAATCTGAATATTAAATTTATTGATAAATTTATCAGTCAACCAATTCATTTCTAGCCTCGCTTATTATAATCATTCATCGTCTTATCTATACCATTAGTTATAAATGACTCAATAATATCCTCATATATATTAAAATTATCTTTCAAATAATTTAATTCTTTCTTAGAAAACTTTCCTAAAACAAAATCAATTGTATCTTTTTCTTGATTATTAGCAATACCAATTTTTAATCTTGCAAAAGACTCTGTACCTAAAGAATTAATTATAGATTTTATTCCATTGTGCCCTCCGGAAGAGCTATTGAATTTTAATTTAAACGTTTCAAATGGTAAATCTAAATCATCATGAACAATTAAAATATTTTGAGATTTAATATCGTAAAATTTAACAGCTTGTAAAACGGCCTTACCAGATAAATTCATAAAAGTTTGGGGTTTCAAAAATAAAACTTTTTCCTCTTCTATCATCTTAATTTGATAAAGAGCTTCAAACTTTTTTTTCCAAGTTTCATTATTTAAATAAGAATCTAGAATCATAAAACCAACATTATGACGAGTAAATTCATACTCCTTACCTGGATTACCTAACCCAACAATTAATTTCATAACTAACTCCTTTAATTTTTTCGAAAAATATTTTTATAACTTTTATAATCTTCAATAAAAATTGGTTGCATAACCATCAAAGCATTTTTAGCGCCTTTAATACATTTTAACAAAACCATTTTTGCTTTTTTATCAGATTTTGTATAAATAAATTGTATTTTTTTTGCTCTTAATTTATATTTTTCACATAAATCTAAAATTTCTTCTAATCTTTCGGGAAGATGAACTAAATAAAAACATCCTCTTTCTTTTAAAGCAAAACTTACACATTTAAATAACTCTTCTAAGTTTAAATAAATTTCATGGCGTGCTATCGATTTTTTCTCATTTTTATTAAGAAAACTTTTTTCATGGTATTTAAAATAAGGAGGATTTGCTATTATAACATCAATATTATTTCCCGGGAAATATTTTTTTATATTCTTTACATCATCATTGACAATAGTTATTTGCTTTTCTTTTTGATTTAAATAAACAGATTCATATGCCAATTGATAAATATCTTTTTGTATTTCAAATGCCATTATTTTATTTTTATAATAGTAAGATAATATTAAGGAAACCGCTCCATTACCTGCACAAAAATCTAATAGCAAATCAGAGTTATCCACATTATCCACAAATTCAGCAAGCAAAATAGAATCTAAAGAAAATTTAAATAACTCTGTATCTTGAACAATTTTAAAATTTTCGTAATCATATAAATCATTTATTACTTTCATTATTCAATGATATCTCCCTTATTTCATTTCCTATATCAATTTTAATTATTCTATTTAAAATATCAACATTTACAACTTTACCCTCTACATTTTCATATTTTATAATTGAACCAATTGTTGGTAAACCTTTTCGAGCTTCCTTATAACATTCATCTTCATAAGCAAGACAACATAATAATCGGCCACACCCACCATTGATCTTTGTAGGATTTAAAGCCAAATTCTGGTTTTTTGCCATATTCATTGAAACAGATTCTAACGTTTTCAAAAAAGAATTACAACATAAAACCCTTCCACACTGTCCTATTCCTCCCACATTTGCGGCCTTATCTCTTGCTCCAATTTGTCTAAGTTCAATTCGAGTTTTATAAATACTTGCTAATTTTTTAGTTAAATCACGAAAATCTATTCTTTCTTCCGCCGCAAAACTAAATAATAACTGTTTACGATCAAAAGTATATGAAGCCCCCAAAAAACGCATTTTTAAATTCATTTTATTCGCTACTTCTTGCGCTTTTTTTAAAGCTAACTCCGCATCTTTTAAGTTTTTTAAATAATTTTTATAATCATCTTTTGTACTTATTCTAACAATTTTTTTAATTTCCCCCAATTCTTTTATTTTTTCTTTTGCAACTTTTTCCACAACTTTTCCATATTGCAAACCTTTTTCGGTTTCAACAATAACATTTGTATTTATATAAATTTTCCCTTGCGCCTCAAAATAATAATTTTTTTTAGTTTCGTTTAACCTTACTCCATAAATATTCAACTTAAATCCTCCAAACTAAAAATATAATAATCTAACAATAAATTTATA
>CAOLUI010000004.1:47506-51360 GCA_948479395.1 uncultured Bacilli bacterium
TATTATAATTTAATTTATCTATTATATCATTAACCAAATTAATTCTTTTAATAATTAAGTTTTTATCTAAACTTTTTAAACTTTTTAAACTCTTTAAACTTTCATAAATAACTTCTTCTTTTAATAAATTTATATAAAAATCTAATATTATTTTAAAAAAAGTCATCAATTGGGATTTTTCCCAACCATTTTCTATTATTTTCTTATTAAACACAATACTTTTATCTTTTACAATTTCACTATTATAAATATAATTTACGGCTTCATTTATTATTTGTTGATTACCATCATATAATATATCATTATTATAATTTGCCTTTATAATTTCACAACGACTTTTAATAGTACTAATAACATTTTCCTTATTATTTGTAATTAAAAATCCAATTATATCATCTTCTGGTTCTTCCATAAATTTAAGCATTGTATTAGCACTTGAAGCATTAAACTTTTCCGCTTCCGCTATAATATAAACATTATACTTTGCTAAATATGGTTTATGAGAAAATAACTGTTTTAAATCTTCCATTTGCGTTTTTTTAATAAACTGGCCATCTGGAAAAATAATTGATAAAGTTGGTAAAGTATTATCATCAATCAGATGACATAAATTACATTTTTGACAATTGTCTTCATATTTTTTTGAACAATTTATATATTTAATAACTTCTTTTAAATCTTTTAAAACCTCATCAGAATTATTTGTTTCAATTAAAAAAACATGAGAAAGTTTATTCTCATTATATCGACTTATTAATTGTTCTATTTTTTTATTTTTAATCACTTCCAACACCATCTTTTATTTAACAATAAAGAACATAACTATTAAAGACAAAACACCTGGTATTCCTAGTATTGTACTTGTTGTTATCGTAAAAATATTAATAGGAATTACTACATTAAAAGAATTAACTAATAAATTTAAACCATATAATACTAAAAATGAAAAAACTATTTTTTTTACTATATTAATTAGCCTTTTTAACATAATTTCACCTATAATATTTTATGATAAAAAGCTATATTTATTCAGAAATCTGTTTCCGATCATTTAAGGCATTATCTAAAGTCATTACATCAATATAATCAATATCCGCTCCCATTGGTATTCCATACGATAAACGAGAAATCACAACATTTTTATCCTCAAATAACGTTTTAATAAACAAAGTAGTTGTTTGTCCTTCAATTGTAGATTTTAAAGCCAATATTAACTCTGGATTTTGCAATTTTCCCACTCTTTCAAGCAAAGAATTCAAATTAATATCTTCATATCCAATACCCTCTGTCGGAGAAATTAATCCATTTAAAACATGATATGTTCCTTGATAATTACCAACTTTTTCAAAGGTAAAAACACTTTTATAATCCTCTATCACACAAATAAGATTTTTATCTCTATTATTATTATCACAAATATCACATATTTCTTGATCAGTTATATGTCCACATATCTGACAAGGTTTCAATGAATTTTTAGCTTCCCTTAAAGCTAAGCAAAAATTTTCTATCTGTTCATTTGTTAAATCCAAAGTTGCTAAAGCCAAACGTTCTGCACTTTTTTCTCCTATTCCCGGTAATTTTTTATAAAATTCAATAATAGCTTCCAATTTTCTTGGATAAATCATTTTAGAATAAACCACCTAAACCAGGAGCAATATTTCCAATTTTTTCTTCAAATTCTTGATCAATTTGAGTAATTGCATCTTTTGTTGCTAATACAATCATATCTTCCAATACTTCTATATCACTAAGATCCAAATTTTGATTCTTTATTTTAATCGAAACCATCTCTTTTTTTCCATTAAAAACTACTTCTACTAACTCACTTTTTCCAGTAAAAAGTTTTTTATCTATTTCATCCTTTTTCTTTTGAATATCCCTTTGCATTTTTTGCGCTTGCATCATTATATTTTGCATATTCATAAAAATTCCTCTTTTCTATTGAATTACCAATTTTTCTTTATCAAATATATCCATTATATCATTATTTAATTTATTTTCATTAATTATATCAGATTCTTCCCATTTTTTTTCTAAAATTGGTTCATCCATCAATTGATAAGAATATCCTTCTTTAATTTTTCTTACATAATCACTTTTTTCTTTATTCCAATCTTCTCCCGTTAAAGCTAAAAACTTAATATCTAAATTTAATAAATTTTTATACTTATTTTCAATATCGATAAGATTTTTATTAAATAACTCCACTAAACTTTTCTGCGAATTAATTACAATATTTATTTTTGCTGAAGCTAACACTACTTCACAATCGACTATTAAACTTTTCATATCATTTTCTATCCGCTCATCCATTATAAATTTCTGCCAATTTTCTTTAAAAACTTTCAAATTGTTCTTATCGGCCTCTACAAAGCAATTATTTATCCTAACTGGAATTAATTTTTCTAAAAAAGTTGTTCTTTCATCATTCAATTTCTCATCAAAAACCAGATTATCTTCTTTTTGAACATTTTCTTGTATAGATACAACATTAGCCGTTTTTTCTTCATTAATAGCCATATCTTCAATAAAAATCATAAAAACCAACAAAAAAGGATCAACATTCAAATTTATTTTATTAAGTAAATCATTTAAAGCAAAAACAATCTTTTTCACTGAAGCAAATTTTTGCGGATCATTAGCCATTTTCAATTCCAAAGCTCGTAAAAACAATTCATCTACCATTTTTTTAATAAAATTTTTATAATCTATTGATTCAGAACTCAACTCATCAAAAATAGCCTTCAAACTATCATAATTTCCTTCTAAATAAGCCGAAACAATAGATTTAATCTTTAATATTGAAACTGAACCATAATTTTCTAATACCGTTTCTAATTTAACCATATTATTACTTGTGGATAACTGATTTAAAATACTTAAAGCATCCCTTAATCCTCCATCAGATAAATAAGTAATTTCTTCTATCGCTTCATCTGTAATTTCAATTTTTTCTTTTTCCGCTATCAATTTTAAATGATTAATTATCTCTTCATCTTCCAATTTTTTAAAATCATAACGTTGACAACGAGATAAAATAGTAATTGGAACACTCTCAATGTTTGTGGTTGCTAAAATAAAAACAATATGAGCTGGAGGTTCTTCTAAGGTTAACAAAAGAGCATTAAAAGCACTTTGAGATAACATATGTACCTCATCTATTATATATACTTTATACTTACTAAAAGAAGGGGCAATTTTAACATTGTTGATAAGTTCTCGTATCTCATCAACACCATTATTACTCGCTGCATCTATTTCAATAATATCTGCATTATTAAGATTATTTTGGCAAGAATTACATTTACCGCAAGGCAAACCATTTATTAACGACTCACAATTTATCGTCTTAGCAAATATCTTAGCTGTACTTGTTTTACCAGTTCCTCTGGGCCCCGTAAAAATATAAGCATGAGCCAACTTTTCATTAATAATTGCATTTTTCAACATACTAATTGTATATTTTTGTCCCACAACCTCATCAAAATTAGCTGGCCTATACTTTCGATAAAGAACTTTATAATCCTTATCCATTACTTTCACCACCGCTTAAATATTATATCATAAAAAAGCAATTATCATCTTTTATTTTGAAAAAAATCTGATAATAATTGTTGATAACTACCAATAGTTTTACTATCACTAATTGTAAACACAGTTCGAGAGAAATCTCTTTTAAAATCGGGTTTTTCCAATAAATAAATTACTTTTTCTATCCGACTTTGTTTAATTATTTCCTGACACATTCCACAAGGTTTCAAAGAAACATATAATCTACAATCCCCCAAATTCCATCTTTTTAATTTTCTGGCAGCTTTTTTTATAGCTAACACCTCAGCATGAGCCGTAAT
>CAOLUI010000005.1 GCA_948479395.1 uncultured Bacilli bacterium
ATGGGGACTAGTAAATATAAATCCTAATGGAGCCAAGAAGATAAAATGTAATATAGATTTTAAAATGACAACGTTAGTAGAATACTTAACTAATTTAGAATCTAATGAACTAGTAGAAGATGATTTTGGCAATTTAAGATATATAGGAGCAAATCCTAACAATTATGTTAAATTCAATGATGAGTTATGGCGGATAATCGGAGTAATGAAAGATATAGAAAATCCAGATGGAACAAAGGAAGACAAAGTCAAATTAATAAGAAGTGAAAGTATTGGAAGTTATGCCTGGGATAATAAGGCAAGTGGAATAGGATCATCAACAAGTCAATACGGAAGTAATGATTGGAGTGATAGTGCATTACAAAAAGTATTAAATGAAGGAGCATACTATAATAGAACAAGCGGTGATTGTCCGTATGGAAAAAATGGAGCAACAGCTAAATGTAATTTTAGTAGCACAGGATTAACTGAAGAATCTAAGAATATGATAAGTGAGGTAGTATGGAATTTAGGTTCTGTTCCAAATGGAAAAACATTTAAAGAGTTTTATGAGTTAGAAAGAGGAAGTACAGTAGGAAGTGGAAGACCAACTTCATGGACAGGAAAAGTCGGATTAATGTATCCGTCAGATTATGGATATGCGACAAGTGGCGGGTCTACAACAGATAGAGATACATGTTTAAATAGGAATTCATATAAATGGTCTGAAGTAAGTGACTGCCAAACAAATGCTTGGTTATATAATGGTATAAATGATCAATGGACATTAACACCACTTTCTTCTAGTACTGACATTGCCTTTGTTGTAATAAGAGGAGATATGAATCATTTCTATTTGACTAGTAAAGATATGGTGCGTCCTTCGATATATCTAAAACCTAGTATAGGAGTAGAGAGCGGAGGAGCAGGCACAAGTACTTCACCATTTGTTTTGAAATAAGTATTTAATGCTAATTAATATTAAAATAATTAGCATTTTTAATTGTTTATAATTAGTTTTTCCGCCATCAAGATTGTTTTCATGATAAAATTAATAAAGAGGTGGATTATGAAAGGTAATTTTTATGACATTTTGCTAAATACTTTAAAACAAAATCCTACATTTGTGTCTAGTAATGGAGTTTTACTTAAAAATAAAATAAAAGAATACGCTTTAAAAATGGATGAAGAACTAATAAATATATTATTTGAAAATGAAATTATACGCGAAAAGTTTTTTCAAAAAATAGGTGATAACTATATTTTTGATAAAATAGAATTTAGCTGGATGATAAATAATAAAGAATTTCTGCCTAATAATTATACAAAATATGGCAATAAAATACATTTAGCAACTAATGATGATGAGTATTTAATGTATAAAAATGATGTCGTTTTAACATTTCCTTATAAAGATTGTTTATTAGAATTTGATTCTACTGATGAAAATGAAAAAAGAGATGAAATATTTTATAATGAATCTCTTGCAAATGATCAAATAGATGTTTTATTAGATTCTAAGGTTTTTACCAATATCAATTATCATACTAAAGATGGACTAAAAAAATACAATAGATTTGATATTAATGATAATTTATTAATTAAAGGAAATAATTTATTAGTTTTAGCAAGTTTACTTCCAGTTTATGAAGGAAAAATTAAATGTATTTATTGTGATGTTTTATATAATACCAATAGTGATTACGTTCCTTATAATGATTCTTTTAAACATAGCAGTTGGTTAGTTATGATGAAAAATCGTCTAGAAATAGCGAAAAAGTTATTAAAACCAGATGGCTTAATATTTATAAGCATTGATGATAATGAACAAGCTTATTTAAGTGTTTTGATGGATGAAGTATTCGGTCGTGAAAATTCTTTTGATAAGGTATCTATTCAAACATCAGCCTCTCAAGGGGGATTTGGAGATGTTAATCCTGGATTAATATCCAATACAGAAAATTTACTAATTTATATTAAAGACAAGAATTATAAAAAAACTTGTTTTAATGAAGAAAATATGTATGTTGGAAAAGAATATGATGAAAATTATAAATACATTATGACTGATTTAGAAAAGTTAGAATACACAAACATTACATATTTGGCATATGAAAAATTAGGAATAAAAAAGCCTTATAATAATAGTACATGGCGAAAGGTAAAAGAAAAATATGGTGATAATTATAAAGAAATTCTTTATCAAGAAAAAGCTTCAATTGCTCTTGATAATAAAGAGTTAGTATTTAGAACCTTTAATCCTAATAAGCCAGGAAATGAATTAAAAGTGGCATTAAAAGAATCGTTAAAAAAGAAAGATAAAATATATATTTATAAAGATTCTAAGGATAATGAAAGATATATCTTAAATGGAGAAGTTGTTTTATTTTATTCTAAAGTATTTAAAAATATCAATGGAGAATATGTTCCTGCAAGACGTTTAACTACATTCTGGAGTGATATTGCTTGGGAAGGTATTGCTCGTGAGGGAAATGTTAAATTAAATAGAGGAAAAAAACCAGAAAAGTTAATAAAAAGAATTATTGAAATAGCAACGAATAAAAACGACATTGTTTTAGATGCCTATTTAGGAAGTGGAACGACTTGTGCAGTTGCCCATAAGTTAGGAAGAAGATATATTGGAATTGAACAATTAGAGAACCATTTTTCAAAAGCCCTTAATCGAATGGAAAGTGTTATAAATGGAGAGACAGGTGGTATTTCATCAGAAATCAATTGGACTGGTGGAGGAGCTTTTTTAAGTATGGAAATGATGGTCAATAATCAAAAATATATTGATAAAATAACACATGAAAAATCCAAGAAAGATATAGTCAGGTTATTTAATGAAATAATTAAAAATGCTTATATAAATAACTTATTAAGTTTAGATAGTATTTTGGAAAGTGTTGAAGAATTTAAAAAATTAGGACTTAATGATCAAAAGAAATTTTTAATAAATATTTTAGATAAGAATATGCTTTATGTAAATTTTTCTGATATTGAAGATAATGATTACAAAGTAAGTTGCGAAGATAAAAAATTTAATTACTCATTTTATGGTGATAGTAATGAATAATTATTTATATGAAACGATAGAAACTCTAAAAAAATATGCCAATATTAATATTGACCTACCTAATATAATAAATGATAATTTAAATCCAAAATTTGAATTAAGAAAGTATCAAATAGAAGCTTTTAAAAACTTTATATTTTATTATACAAACGAAAATTTAAAAGTAATGCCTTTTCATCTTCTTTTTCATATGGCAACTGGAAGTGGAAAAACTTTGATGATGGCAGGTCTTATTTTATATTTATACCAACAAGGCTATCGAAATTTTCTTTTTTTTGTAAATTCTACAACTATTTTAGAGAAAACTAAAGATAATTTTTTAAATAATCAATCAGGCAAGTATTTATTTAATAAAACAATAGAAATCGATTCTAAAAAAGTAAATATTAGGGAAGTTACTAATTTTCAAGGGGTAAATAAAGATGATATCAATATTTGTTTTACTACTATCCAAGGCTTACATAATGATATTAATTTTGTTAAAGAAAATAGATTATCTCTTGATGATTTCAAATTACATAAAACTGTATTTATTTCAGATGAAGCGCATCACATAAATGCTTTAACAAATAATAAATTATCAAGCGAAGAAGAAGATTTAAAAAAGTCTTGGGAACATACTATTGACAATTTATTACTCCCAGCAAATAAAGAAAATATCTTATTAGAATTTACGGCTACTTGTGATTTAGATAATTCAAATATTAAAGAAAAGTATCAAAATAAAATTATCTATAATTATCCTTTAAGTAGATTTCGAGAAGATGGTTTTTCAAAAGAAGTTGATACACTTCAAAGTAATGTTGATTTAAAAACAAAAATGATTCAAGCAATTCTCATTAGCCAATATCGTTTAAAATTATTTCAGTTAAATAAAATTGATATCAAACCTGTGGTTTTATTTAAATCAGATAATATTGAGAATTGTAGGAAGAATTATAATGAGTTTGTTAAAATTATCAATAATTTAAAAAAAGAAGAAATTTTAAGTATTAAAGAAAATTCAACTAGTAAAATTTTAGTTGATATGTTTGCCTATTTTGAAAATTTTGATATAAGTATAGATAATCTAATAAAAGAGTTAAAAGATGATTTTTCTAAAGATAAATGTTTAGTAGTTAATAGTAAAGAAACTTTAGAAGATATTCAATTAATAGTCAATTCTTTAGAAGATAAAAACAATTTATATCGAACAATTTTTGAAGTTAAAATGCTTGATGAAGGTTGGGATGTTTTAAATTTATTTGATATTGTTAGACTTTATGAAACTCGCGATGGGAATAATGGTAAACCAGGAAAGAAAACTATTCAAGAAGCTCAATTAATAGGTAGAGGTGCAAGATACTGTCCTTTTTCTCTTAATAATGGTGAAAAAAGATATATCAGAAAATATGATGATGATATAAAAAATCCATTACGAATTTGTGAAACACTACTATATCATTGTCAGATGGAGTCACGATATATTTCAGAATTAAAAATTGCCTTAAAAGAAACAGGTATTATTCCTAAAGAAAGTATTTCGGTTCAATATACTTTAAAAGATAGTTTTAAAAATTCTGATTTTTATAAAAATGGTTGGATATTTAGTAATGAAAAAATATTAAAATCAAGAAAAGAAATTAAATCAATTCCCCAAAATATTAAAAATGAAATATTTGAATTTGTATATGATTTAGGAGAAACTAAACAAGAAAATCTTTTTGACGAAAAGTTAGATTATTTAAATTTAAATGAAAATAAATTCGAAAAATCTTATACAATTAATGAATTAGCAGATAATAACTATAACTTAGTTTTATGCGTTTTAAGAAAATTCAATATTTTTAAATTTTCTAATTTAAAAACTTATTTTCCTAATTTAACTTCAACGAAAGAATTTATTACTTCTAAAAATTATTTAGGTGATATAAAATTTATAATAAAATCTATTTATGAAGAACCCAATAATTATTTAATAAATAAGGCTCTTTATAGTATTTTTTCTAAATTAAAAGACAACATTATTACTTTAGAAGAAGTTTATGAAGGAGTAAATAATTTTCAAGCTAAAAAATTTAATGAAATATTTATAGATAAAGTTATTAATATCAACAATCCATATGAAGATAGTGTAGGAATATCACAAAATATGGTTAATGATGATTCTTATAGAATGGATTTAAGTAATGAAGATTGGTATGTTTATAATGATAATTATGGGACTACAGAAGAAAAAAAATTAGTTAAATATTTTAGTAAATTTGTCAAAGAATTAAAAGAAAAATATACAGAAGTTTATTTGGTAAGAAATGAAAGAACTTTACCAATTTATTCTTTTTCTAATGGGGAAAGATTTGAACCAGATTTTATTTTAGTTTTAATTGATAAAATAAATAAAAAACAATATCAAGTTTTTCTTGAAGCTAAAGGGACACAATTATTATTGCTTGATAAAGAGAAAGAAGAATTTTTAATAGAGTTAAATAGTAAGGCTATTCCTATAAAAAAATTTAAAGATGATTATGAATATTTTGTTTTAGGGTTTCCTTTCTTTAATCAAGATAACAAAATAACAGAATTTAATGAATATATGAAAAAGATTATTGATTAATTAAATTAAATGTAAATTTTATAAATTTGTTTGAGACATTATACCATTTATTATTACATTTGGTATAGTGTCATTTTTTTTGTTGTCTGATTAAAAAAGTATGATATAATTTAGATAATAGAAAGAGGGATAAAAAATGAAATTAAAAAGTTTCAAGAAAAACAAAAAACTAAAAAATACCCTCCTAGCCCTAGGCGCAATAGCACTATTGGGGGGTGGGTATAATAGTATATAGGAGTTATGCCCTATACCAACAAAATAAAAGTTATAATGTCTTGCGAGGAACAATACCAGACTTTAGTAGTGGAGATATAGAACTAACATTTACAATAGATGGCCAAGTAGTAGATCAAGCATTTCCAAGTAAAAGCGATGGATATGGAGTAAACAATGTGACATGTGAAGATGGTGTAACAGCAGAGTGGAATATAGATAATTGGGGATTAGTAAATATAAATTCCAATAACAGTAAAAAGATAAAATGTAATATCGATTTTATAATTATCACTGATTTTGTTAAAAATTCTAAAATCGGAGATTATGTAAAAATGGTACCTACAAGATCTTCTTACTCAATAGGCTATAGTAAAACTGGTTATAATAGCACCCAAATTATATATCCTTCACAATTAAAAATATGGCGAATAATAAAGAAAAATGAGGATAATACTATTGAAATGATTTCTGATAATACTAGTAGTACAGCGATTCATTTTAAAGGTACTAAGGGGTTTCAATATTATATAGGTACATTAAATGAAATAGCAAAAGCATATGAAAATAATAATACTATTGGGTCAAGATATTTTGGTTATAATGGACAAACAGAAGTAATTACAGATACATCTCAATTTAATTGTAAAAGTAATTGTAATATAACAGAATCTCAAGGAGGAGAAGATAATTTATATATGGGAGATGCTAATTTAGTAAAAAATGCCGTAGGAACGTTAGAAGCTATACCAATAGACTCAGAATCAAAAGCGAGTTATTATGTTGCCACACGTCGTCTTACTTGGAGTAAGAATACTTATAACTATGGATATATAGGTACAGTTTATGGTGATGCTGTTAGTACATCGTCTCAATATATTTTTTCTTATCATATAGTAACTCAGGAATATGATTCATCTGCTCATCTGCGACCAATAATAGTTTTGAAGCCAAATTTAAAAGCTACTGGTTTAGGGCAAAGTGATAATCCATGGGTATTAGAGTAATTTTTATTATATTAAATTATTATAGTATATCAATTTCCTTTTAATGGCGAAACTTAGTAAGTTTTATAAGTAAATAAAAGTTAAACAGGTATTATTATGTTAAAATTTTGGTTGATTGTCAATTGGTGTGTGTACACGAAAAAACGATAATTAATATTAAAGGTTAATACCGATTAGGTATTGACTTTTATAATAGAAGAAAATAAATTTTTATAAATCATAATACAAACTATGAATCTATGAAAAGAACGAAAACTAAAGTAATTCTTCTAATAAAAATATTAGAAGAATTATTTTCAAAAACGTTATAGTTATCTTATCATTAATTTAAATTTAGAATTAAATTATTTTCCTAATATTCCTTATACATGGTATACTTATCTAAAGAGGTGAAACAAATGGACAAATTTATTCCCGATATATACCAAAAAAGTATTTATGAAATAGATTACAAAGCATTAAAAAGTCGTGGAATAAAGTGTATTATTTTTGATTTAGACAATACTATTGCTCCCGTAAATATTCCAGTACCTGATAAGGAAACTAAAGATTTATTTTCTGATTTAGAATATTTAGGTTTTAAACTTATTATTATGTCTAATTCGAATAAAACAAGAGTTGAGCCCTTTAAGGAAAAATTAAATGTCGATTCTTGTTGTCATAGTAATAAACCTCTTAAGAAAAAATATAAAAAAATAATGAATATTTATGGTTTTAAAGATAATGAAATAGCTTGCATTGGAGATCAACTTCTTACAGATATATTAGGAGCTAACCGCATGGGTTTTTTAAGTATTTTAATAAATCCTATCAGTAAAATAGATTATTCTATTACCAAAATTAATCGCTATATTGAAAAAAAAATATTTCAAAATTTAACGAAAAAAAACTTATTTAAAGTAGGCAAATATTATGAATAAGTGTTTAGGTTGTGGAGTTTTTTTACAAACTAAAAATAAAAATGCTCTAGGCTTTATTCCAGAAGAAAAATATAATAAATCTTTATGCGAGAGATGCTTTCGAATTGTTCATTATAATGAATTTAAAATAGTAGAAGCACCTAAATCTCAAGAATTTTTGAATACTATTAATAAATCAGGCCAATATGCTTTTTTCTTGTGTGATTTATTAAATATAAATAAAGAAGTTATAAATACGTATAAAAAAATAATAATTCCTAAATGTTTAATTATAAGTAAAATCGATTATATTCCCAAATATATAAATAAAGAAAAAATAAAAAATTGGTTAAAAAAAGAATATGATTTATTAGAAGATATTCATTTTATAAGTGTTAAAAAAAATTATAATATTCAAATTATTAATACAATTTTAAGAGAAAAAAGTCTTAAAGAAGGATATTTGTTAGGATATACTAATGCTGGAAAAAGCTCTTTGATTAATAAGCTAAATAAAGATTCTCACATTACAACCAGTTCTACTCCTAATACCACCCTTGATTTTATAAAAATAAAAATATCAGAAAGTTTATCTATAATTGATACTCCTGGATTTAATTATCAAAATAGTTTTTATGAGTTTAATAATCAAGCTTTAATTAAAAAATTCAGCCCTAAAAATGTTTTAAAACCTTTAACTTATCAATTAAAAAAAGGAACTAGTATTGTAATTGAAGATAATTTTAGATTAGAAAATGTGAGTGATCAATGTAATATAACCCTTTATTTAAGTAATTTATTGAATTTAAAAAAAATATATGAAAAAAATATTCAGCTTAAAAATTTAAAAGTAACCCAATTAAGAATTAAAAAAAATCAAGATCTGGTAATAAAAGGAGTTGGATTTATTAATTGTAAAAATGACGCAATATTAAATATTTATTTAAAGAACGAAAATATTTTAGAAGTTCGTAATTCTTTTTTTGAAAGGTAGTAAAATATGAGTAAAATAAAAGTAATGAATGAAAATTTGGCCAATAAGATAGCAGCTGGAGAAGTAGTAGAAAAAATTTCTAGTGTAGTTAAAGAACTAGTTGAAAATAGTATCGACGCTAAGGCTCAAAATATAGTTGTTTCTTTAACAGAGGGCGGATTAAAAAAAATTGAAGTTTTAGATGATGGAGTAGGGATGGATAAAGAGGATGCAATACTTGCTTTTTCGCGTCATGCCACTAGTAAAATTACTCATGATGATGATTTATTTTTCATTGATACTTTAGGTTTTCGTGGGGAGGCTTTACCATCTATTGCAAGTGTTAGTTTAGTCACTTTAAAGACGTATTCTAATAATAGCGATTGCGGAACTTTAATTGAGATAAAAGGGGGGCAAATTTTAAAAGAAGAGAAAACCGATAGTCGAGTAGGCACATGTATTAGTGTTTCGGAATTATTTTATAATACGCCAGCTCGTCTAAAATATTTAAAAAATGAAAGTTATGAGCTAGCTAATTGTGTTTCTTTAATTGAAAGACTAGCTTTATCTCATGATAATATATCTTTTGTTTTAACTAATAATGAAAGAGTTCTCGTTAAAACTTCTGGTAGTGGAAATTTACACAAATGTATTCATGAAATATATGGCTTAAATGTATCTTCTAAAATGCTTGAAATAAAAAATAGTAATGACGATTTTGATTTATATGGCTATATCTGCAAACCAGAAATATTAAAATCTAATCGCAATCATTTTATAACTATGGTAAATGATCGAGTTATTAAAAATAATGATCTAAATAAAGCTATTAATGATGCTTATTATACCTATAAACCAGATACTAAATATCCTATTGTTGTTTTAAAAATTAATACTGATCCAACTCTTATTGATGTTAATATCCATCCTACTAAACAGGATATAAAAATTTCTAAATCTAAAGAGATATATGAACTTATTTATAATACAATTAAAGATGCCTTATATAAAAGTTTATTAATCCCAGATGCTGTTAAAAAACCAGAATATAATGAAATTAAAGACCAATATGTAGAAAATTTTATAAAAGAACAAGAAGAAGATTTTTCTACAAGTAAACAAGTGGTAATGGATCTTTCTTATCCCGAGCCTTTAGAAGAAGAAAAAAAAGAAGAGCCTATTGTAATTAATGAAGAATTAAAGAGATTAGTTTTATATCCAGTCGGTATTGCTCATGGCACTTATATAATTGCCCAAAATGAAGAAGGAATTTATATGGTTGATCAACATGCGGCCCAAGAACGTATTAATTATGAACGTTTTTTAAAATGTTTAAAGAATAAAGAAATAACTACCACTTCTTTATTATTTCCTATTACAATTGAATTATCTTCTAGTGAGTTTTTAAGTTTAAAAAATTACTTAGATATTTTATTTAAAATGGGTTTTAAAGTTGAAGAATTTGGTTTAAATACGTTTATTTTTAAAGAACATCCAACCTGGTTAAAAACAGGATATGAAGAAGAATCAATTCACAAAATTGTTGATTTAATTATTAAAAATAAAGGAGAATTTGATCCTGTAAAATTTAATGAAAGTATTGCGATTACTCTCGCTTGTAAAATGAGTATCAAAGCTAACATGCGAATAAGTAATGAAGCCGCTGAAGAATTACTTCAAGAATTAGTTTTATGTGATAATCCTTATAATTGTCCTCATGGAAGACCAACTATTATAAAATTTTCCACTTACGATATTGAAAGAATGTTTAAAAGAGTAATGAATTAAAAAGGAAAAGATATTAATGAATTTAAATTTTAATGAATTAAAAGAATTTTTATATAATATAAGAAATTCAAATCTTTTTGATAATCCTAAAGATTTATATAAAGCCATTAATCTTATTTCTGAAAAAAAGAAAAATTAGCGTTTAATGAAAACTTAATGTTAAAACTATTTTACGAATGTGCTTATAGATACAATAAAACAGGGAATTTAAAAAAATATTTAAAAATTAGTTCTAAATGTTCTTTTGCAGATTTTTATAATTTTATGCAGAATCTTAAAAATGTTTCTATTAGAAGTGCTATACCAAATGATACAGCTCATAATTTAATAATTCGTAAGATTAAAAGAATATTAAAACACGATGAAATAGGAAGATGGACTTTTATTGATTTTTCAGTTATTCAAAATGAAGAAAAAGAGGATGATTCTTCTCTAAAAATATATTTATCTATTGATAATAAAAATTTGCATTTTTTTGCAATTACATTTTTAAAATTATGTGAAGAAATAGGAATTAAATATAATTTTAAAATTAATGCTGATGATAGATATCGAAGAGCAGATAATGTTGTAATATATACTAATATTGCTGTTTTTTTTCAATATATTTATGTAATAGAGAGTATTAAAAAACAAAATCCTTAAATAGATTTTGGATCAGCACCTTTATTAACTTATCATTATAATGAATATATTGCTCTAGCTCCTAAAGAGAAGGGCGGAAGCATTAGTTATTCTGAAAAATTATGTCAAGAAATATGCCGTTTAAGAGATGAAGCAGTAACTTTTCAAGATTTTTTTGAAGCAGTTCAACTAACAATAATAAAAGAGTTGGGTGAAATTGTTGATTTTTGCGAAATAAATAACTTTCCCGCTCGAAAATAAATAATTGTCTTTTAAAAAAAAATTTATTATAATCAATTTTGGTGATAAAATTATGAAAAATAAAGATATTCTTTCTTTTTTAAAACCGTATTTAATGAAAGAAAAAAAATATATATCTTTAGCTATTATATTCGCTTTAATTAGCAGTTTAATTAATTTAACTTATGGTTATTTGTCTGGATATGCTCTTAATGCTGCCAGTGAAAAAGTTTTTAAAGTAGCCATTATAACGATACTAATAAATTTATTTTTTAGTAGTCTTAATTATTTAGTATTTTCACGACAAAGTAATATTATATCTTCCAAAACCAGTTTAAATATTATGGAAGACATAAACTCATCTTTATTTTTAAAAGTTTTAAGTTTGCCTACCAAAGCTTTTGAAGAAAAATCAAGTGGCGAATTTATTAATCGTATAACTTCAGATACTGAAACAATAACAGATGCTATTTCTACACTTTTAAGTGTTGTTTTAAAAATATTAACTAGTTTATTGGTTTTTATATATGTTTTATTTAATTCTAAATTAGTTTGTTTTGAAATAATAATCTATATTTTTATCTTATTCAAAATATCTTCAAAATATCGTCCAATTTTAAAAAAACAACAAAAAGAAATAAGAGAACAAAACGATAAATATGTATCTCATGTTAATGAATCTATTTTAGGTATTAGAGAAATAAAAATAATCGATTTGAACAAAATTACTATGCTATAATATATACTTTAGATGAAATTTTTGTTGCTTTAGTTTTTAGTAGCATTATTGGCGAGATCATTGTAGGAAAAAGTAACCTTACATTTCTAATTGCCATGAGTTATTATATTTATAATTTTATGAATTTAGTAAATTCTTTTATATCTTTTTCAACTTATTATCAAAAGCTTAAAGTCTCTGTTGAACGTATTAATGAAATCATTAATAATAAATTATATCAAGATACTAATTTTGGTAACTATCATAATCTCTCTATTTTAGGAAAAATCGAATTTAAAAATGTAACTTTTCATTATCATGATAGTAAAAGAAAGATTTTAGATAAATATAACTTAATAGTTAAACCTAATACTAAAATCGCCATTGTTGGTAAAAGTGGAGAAGGAAAAAGTACAATTTTTAACTTATTATTACGTTATTTTGATATTATTAAGGGAGAAATATTACTTGATGATATTAATATACAAGAATATGATGAAACTAGTTTACGCAATAATATCAGTATTATTCGCCAAGATCCTTTTTTATTTAATCGAACAATTTTCGAAAATTTTAAAATGCTTAATCCTAAAATTACTTTAAAAAAGATTCGAGAGTATTGTAGAATTGCTTTAATTGATGATTATATTATGTCTTTACCTCAAAAATATAATACTGTAATAGGAGAGGGGGGGGCGAATGAAGCTTATACCCAAAATAGATAAAAAGTAAGAAAAAAGCGGGTAGGTTCAAAAAAAGTTCTTCTAAAATCCTTATAAATAAAGGCCAAAATAGAGATTTTTAAGAAATTAGAACCCAAAAATGTGTAAAAAGGGTTCTTTTCGCAAGTGCGAAAAGTGTTAGTGGTGCAACTACGATGAATTTTAAACTCTTATTTTATAAGCGTTTTAAAGTTTCGTGGTGCATTCCCATATCCTGTTGTTATAAAAATTTCTTCTTTTTTTGTTATTTATAATATATATTTGCTTTTATGCAAAACCACCATAATTTAATATTTAATGGAAATTTTGAATATGCTACATTTCTTTTTAAAATGTACATGATATAATTATTTTTGGCTAACTGTGTTATAATATTGGTAGTTTGCATGAGGAGTTGAAGTAATGATGAAAAATAAAAACAAATCAAATTTTTTAAAGAATATTAAAAAAACTTGGAATTATATAAGGGAATGTAAATTCAATTTAATTGGATATGCTGTGGTCAGCATTGTTGAAGCTGTAATTGGTGCAATTTTACCTTTAATTTCTGCTAAAATTATTTTAAACATTACTGATGGAGTTATGATGCAATTAATATTGTCTGCTTTAACAGTATTTGGTATCGAATTTATATTATATATTGTGTTCTATTTTAAAGGATTTCTATATCAAAGAGTTTATCAAAAAACATTGATTAATTTACAAACTGCTGTTGCTAGAGAAACATTAAATTTAGAAATAAGGGAAATAGACAGAGCATCCTCTGGATTATTTATAGATAGACTAAATAAAGATACTGGGGATATTTCAGGAATGTTTATGGAATATACATATTGGACATCATACGTAATATCAAATATTGGTGTTTTAGTTGCTGTCTTTATATTAAATAGATATTTATTCATATATGCCGTTATAACTTCAATTTGCATATTTTTAATAAATAAGAAAAGATTAAGTAAGCAGTATGAAGTACAAAAAAATTTAAAAAAAATTCAAGAAAAAAAAACAGGACTTACTGGAGAACTTGTTAGAGGTATAAGAGATATTAAAGTATTAAATGCCAGTAATACCATTCTAAAGCAAACAACGAATAAAATCATAGAATCTTCAAATGAAGAAGTGAAAATGTTAAATATTAGAAGAATATATCAATATTTTGAAAATAATTTAAGAGCAATAAGCGATTTACTTTTTATTGTAATAGGATGTGTTCTGCATAACAAATCTTTATTAACAATTCCTACTTTTGTTATAATTTATAATTATCAATCTAAAATAAAGAATTTATTAACTGGTGTTGTTCAATTATCAGAATATAATAAAAAATTTGTTGTCGCTTCTGATAGAATTTATGAAGTTATTGAAAATGAAAAATTTAGCAAAGAAAAATTTGGAACTTTGAGTACAAAAAAATTGTCAGGTCATATAAAATTTAATAATGTAAAATTTGGCTATAATGATAATAAAATTATTGATGATATGAGTTTTGAAATCAAGCCTAATCAAAAGGTTGCCTTTGTTGGTAAAAGTGGTGCTGGTAAAACAACTATATTTAGTTTAATAACAAAATTATATTCTATTGATGAAGGTGAAATATTATTAGATGGACATAATATTAATGATTTGAATTGCGATTCCTTAAGAAATAATATGTCTATTATTACTCAAAATCCCTATATATTCAATTTTTCAATAAAGGACAATTTACTTTTAGCAAAAGAAAATGCAAGTATGAAGGAGATTCGTAATGCTTGTAAAATGGCATGTATTGATGATTTTATTATGTCTTTACCAGACAAATATGAAACAATGGTTGGTGAAAATGGAGTAATATTATCAGGTGGGCAAAAACAAAGGTTAGCAATTGCGAGAGCTTTGCTTATGAAAACTGAAATTATTTTGTTTGATGAAGCTACAAGTGCTTTGGATAACGAAACTCAAAGTGAAATACAAAATGCGATAAAAAACTTAAAAGGTGAATATACAATATTAATTGTTGCACATAGATTATCTACTGTAATAGATAGTGATAAAATATTTGTTGTAGACGATGGTAAAATAATTGATAGTGGTTCTCATAAAGAATTATTGAAAAAAAGTAATTTTTATAAAAATCTATATGAAAAAGATTTAAATGTTTAAAAGGAGAATGCTTTTTTTGATTAATTTTGTATTTTGCTTTGGGTATAAGGTCTATTCTAGGGGGGGGGGAATAAATTTTTCTGGAGGTCAAAAACAAAGAATTGCTATAGCAAGAGCTTTAGCTAAGAATAGTAAAATAATATTATTTGATGAAGCAACTAGCGCTTTAGATAACGAAGCCCAAGAAAAAATTATTAAAGTTATTAATGAAATAGCTAAAGATCATACAATTATCACAATTGCTCATCGTCTTTCAACTATAATAGATTCAGATACAATTCATATAATGGACAAAGGAAAGATAATTGCCTCAGGAACTCATCAATCTTTATTAAAAAATAGCTCAATTTATCAGGAATTATATCAAAATAATGCGTAAAAAAATCATTTTTTTGGTATACTAACATTAGTGATGTATTATGAAAAAAGATTGGATCAAAGTATTACCAATATTAATTCTAATTTTTCCTTTAATTTTTTCTTTGGAAAAAAATGAAATAAAAAATTCCAACTTAGTCTTTAATTCACAAAAAAAAGTCGAAAACAGTGTAGAAGAAATAATTAATGATAATAAAGATAAAACCATTCAAGAAAATAAAACCATTTCTGATAAATTTATTTATTTAGAATTTACTAATAAAAATCAAATATATAGTTATTATATTGATAAAGCAACCGGAGAAAAAGCAAATTTTGAGGATTTTATTAAAGCCGATAAAAAAGAAGCTTTTAAAGAAAAAATAAATGAATTACTTTATTTAAAATATCCTAAATTTATTGCTGATATATTAATAGAGGATCAAGGAGATAAAGTATATAAAATAGATAATGATAAATTAATTATTTATTTTGATAATTTTATAATTGAACCAGTAATAACCGAAAAATTATATTTAACAATAGATTATAACGAAATAAAAGAATACTTAGATTTTTCTTTTGTTTTAAATAAAGAATATCAAAATGAAGATGGTTTTATTAGAGATAAAAATAAAAAAGCTGTTGCTTTTACATTTGATGATGGACCAGCAGGTGAAACAACAAATAAAATAGTTGATCTACTTGAGCAAAATAAAGCTCATGCTACCTTTTTTATGGTAGGTAATAAAATGGAATATGGAGCTAATACAATCCAAAATGTACTAGAAAAAGGCAATGAAATTGGTAGTCATTCGTATGCTCATAAAAGTATGAAAAGACAAAAATTTCCTGATTTAATAAAAGATGAAGAAAAAACTAAAGAAATTTATCGAAATATAACTGGAAAAGATTTGATTTATACAAGGCCTCCATATGGCGCAATAGACGCTAAAATTAAAGAAAATTTAGATACTATTTTCATTACTTGGGATTTGGATCCAGAAGATTGGTTACGCCGTGATAAAAATTATATTATTGATTATGTCATGGAAAATGTTAAAGATGGAGATATTATTTTAATGCATGATTTATATGATTCTACTGTAGAGGCTGTAGCTGAATTACTACCTAAATTATATGCTGAAGGGTATCAAGTTGTTAGTATATCCGAACTTGCTAGTTTAAAAGAACAAACTTTAGAAAAGCATAACATCTATCGTAATATTAGAAAAAATTAAGTAAAAAATCATCATCATCAGAACCAAATATACTAAGTAATAAATTAATTAATCCACCAACCAAAAAAATAACAGCAGCAATAAATCCAATATTTGATATTATAATATCTTTAAGACTAGAACTTTTATCTAATTGTTTTATATGTTTATAATTTATATAAACAAAATATAAATAAATTATAAATGTTATTATAAAAATTTCTGTGTTAATAGTTCGAAAAATTTTTTGAGAATTTTTATCATTTTTTTTTAGATATTCTTTTTCATAATGATTTGAAACAATAGCAAATATTGCTAAAAAAATATATATGATCCATATATAATCTTCAATTTTTAATTCTTTTAAAGTTTCTGAATCATTTGCATTATACATATTAATTATTATGCTTATAATATTAAAAAATTTTAAAAATTAGGGTAAAAGTAAAGGAGATTATTTGCATTAATCAAGGATATTTATTTTTGGGGTTAAAAAAGAAAAAATAACAAAGATAAATTTATAAAAAACGCTTGCAATAAATAGGAAAATAGTATAAAATAAAATAGTCAATGAGACAAAATGGGCTTGTAGCTCAGCTGGTTAGAGCGCACGCCTGATAAGCGTGAGGTCGGAGGTTCAAGTCCCCCCAGGCCCACCATTTTGTTTTTTGGCCAGTTGGTGAAGCGGCTTAACACACTGCCCTTTCACGGCAGCATTCACGGGTCCGAATCCCGTACTGGTCACCATTTTAAAAATAACATACTTTAATAGTATGTTTTTATTTGAAAAAATTTAATTGTCATTTTTTCTATCAAAATACACCATTTTTGCAAGTGCAAAAATTTACTTGCATTTATTTTGCCCTTAAAATAAAAGATTTATGTTTATTTAGTGGCAATTATCATATCCTGTTTTTTTAATGCCATAAAGAGAATTTTTTTGTTAAAGGATCTATGATATCTTTTTCTCCAAAACCAACGATACAAAAATATTTCATTTCTTCTTCTGAAGTTTCTAATGTTTTATCTAATTGTTCTTTAAAAGTATCACCTGTCATTGTTTCAGTAAAATCTGTAAAAAGGATATTACTTTCAATAAAATTTTTTCTTAATTTTTTTATTTCGTTATTTTTGCCTCTTAATACAATTAATGATAAACCTGATATACTCTTGTGAATAGAGCCTTCTTTATCAGTAAAATCAATAAAACTCATTTTTTCTTTTAAATCATTTGTAGCAATAGATACTAACCCTACACAGGAATGAGCAATTGCATTTAGTGCTTTTCCAATTTCTAATCTTTATTAACTACAGCAACAAATTTATGTGTTTCATTATAAACCATATTTTCACATCTCTTTTCTTAAAATTATTATATAATCCTATTAGGAACATCAGTTGTGGAGTGTCTACCAAATCTCGCAAAAGAGAGGAGGTTTGATAAAAATGAAAACTAAGACTTTTATTTTAAAAGTTCTAAAGCTCATTGCTATCATTTTATTTCTCCTTATCATTATGATAGTAGTTATAAAAAAATGACACTTAATTCTACATTGAATTAAATGTCTCACTAATTTTTTACGGTAGGCATTCAACTTGCAAAAATTGAATGTTCCCTTTTTTATTTTATGCAAGTTTCCTTGACATATTCCCATAAATAGGGATAAATAACAAATGGTGTCCCCTCAGGGATTCGAACCCTGGACCCACTGATTAAGAGTCAGTTGCTCTACCAACTGAGCTAAGGAGACATAAATTAAATATATTCACAATTATAACATAAAAATTGGAAATATGATATATATTTTTTTATGTTATAATATTTTTAGGTGATTTAATGTTAAAAACAAAGTATGAAAGAATGAATAAAGAAGAAAAGAAAAAGTTGGTTGAAAAATATAAGAAAAATGATTCAGGATTAGCAATATATAATCGTTTAATTCGCTTAAATATCACGGGTATTTTAGGTATAATTTTTTCTAGTTTTCTTTTTATATCCCAATATAAATCTTTAGAAATATTAGATTATTTAACCATTATTCCTCTTTTTTTAGCTTCTTTATTATTTGTAATAATGGCCCACAAATTAAAACTGAAAGTATTAAATAATTTTCTTATAAAAAATAAAATATAATAGGGAGAAAATATGCAAAAATTATTTTATAACACAGCCAAAGAAACAATAGAAATAGTTTTAGAAAATAATAATTTTTGGTTGGATTTAAAAAATATAATTACTTTATATGGAATTAGAAATAATAAAGATTTATTAGAAAAATATAAGACGAAATTGTTAAATAATAAATTATATTATCATTTAAATGACGTATTAGAATTAGGATATAAGTTAACTAAAAAAGAGGCTATACAACTTTTATCTTGGTCAACTAACATATTAAAAGAAAGAATTAATATTAATAAAGATGAAAAAGTCTATAATTATCGAATATATTTAGGCGATTATCATAATGGTTATGATTATATTGCTACTGTCTTAGATGAAACAGATATTAGAAATTATTATTTTCCTAATGAAAAATATACTAAATTGTTAGTTATTAGACATGATATTTATCAAGATATTGATGAACCATATTTATTAGAATATTTTGATAATAGACTTAGTAGAAAAAGAAAAAAATTTTGAGTCCAAAAGCATAAGTAAAAGATTAAAAATGTTATATTTGCAATAACGATATTATTTTGATATTATTTATTATAGTGATTATAGCATGAATGATATAGATATTTTAAATCAAAAATTAAAATCTGATTATAGCTCATTTCAAGAAGTTTTTAATTTGCCAGAAGCACTAGAGGTCTGTATAAAAAATCCAAAACTATATAAATATATTTATTATTTTAATGAAAATACTTGGACAAATGATAATCAGAAACTATTTTCTGATATATTAGAAGAGTATAATAAAAGTTATCATTTTTCTAAATTCAAAATTACGAACCCATCGTTATTAACGCATGCTTACCAACTTGATTTAGCCTCATTATATAGAAATGCTACAAATGAGTCCTTAAATGAAGAAAATATTAAATTAGCTTATGAAAATAATAAAGTAGATTTTTTGTTATTTAGAAATAATTCTTTAGCTCTTAAAATCTATTTAAATAATAATTATAATTTCCAATTTGAGTTTACTGATTCAGCTTGGAATAGTGAAAATGCCAGAATTTATATAAAAAAAGTTAACGAAGGAAGTTTAAAAAATAAAATTTTTAGTTTTTATACAAGTCTAATTTGTTTTAAAGAAGTCATTAATGAGCATCAATTTCAATTTATTAATAATTTTTATACTAATGATTTTAAGTTGGATGACAAAATAGGAAATCTATTATGTCAAAAAATGATTGAACATCCTGATTCGATAGTACCAATCAAAATGTGTATACTAAAAGAAATCGAAAGTTATTATTTAAAAGGATTATTATTAGCTAAAAGAATCGATTTAGTAGATTCAGCTTTAACAGAAAAATCTCTAAATGAAGAAAATTTCTTATTATTAGCTGATAACTTAGAAGAATACTTAAATAGCGTTAATGATAAAATTAGTTTTTATTTATTCAAAAGCTCTATTATTTTGCATAAACTAATTGAAATAAAAAAATATGATATTATTTCATATTATATATATAATGGGAATTGGACTGAGGAAAATATTAAGTTTTATTATGAACAAAATCTAAAAGACTCCTATTATCATATATTTGTCTACAATCCTAAAGCTTTAGAAATTTACTGTTTAAAAGATTATAAATATAAGATAAATTTTGCTAAAGAATGCTGGACAAAAGAAAATATTGAATATTATTTTGCCTATTTAAAGCGTGTTAAACCTAGTAATATAATACCAACATTTATATATATTCCTAATTTTTTTAACAGTTGTTTAAAGCATAATGTTTTTAATTATTTTAAATTTTCTTATGATGAGAATATTAATTACGATTTATTATGTGAGAAATTAAGAGAATTCCCTAATGAAGAATTCAATTTTCATAATACTTTATTAAAAGGACATCCTGAATTAGTTTTAACTTTTATTGAGACAAAAAGATATTATATATTTGAGAGTTGTCTTATTGATTGTAATCAAATAATTATTGAAAAATTTTGTTCCATTATGGATGAATATTTTCAATTAGGTTTTAAATATGTTCCGAGTGCCATTGAAAATAGTCCTTTATTCATTAAAAGAGCCATTGAATTAAAACATTATGATAAATTGTCGTCTTTATCCCATGGCTGGACTATAGAAAACGCAACTTTATTAGCCAATAAATATGTAACTGATGATAATCTTTATTTTTATGATCTGTCAAGATGTAATAGTAAATATTTAATATATGCTTTAAAAAATTTAAATGTATATTTGCCATCAAATAGTAAGTATACTAGTAATTGCATTGATTACCATAATTACAAAGATAGTTTCTTTACTTATCTAACAGAAAATAAAATCAATGATGTTTATAATTTAATTGATTATTTTAAACAAGAAAATGTTATTGAGGAATACATATCAAATGGGTACTTGACAGATAAATTTAAGAAGATATTGATTTTTAATCATGGATACCAATGTTATTGTCAAGAAAAAGGAATTGATATTTTTGCCACTATCAATGATTTAAGTTTAATTTCTTATTTAAAATGCGCGTATAAAGTACCTAATTTGTATCACGGAATATTTATTAATGAAACAAATTATAACTATTATTTTGATGAAAATGGTCCAAAACAAGAATTATATGATGACTTATTTAATGTCAATTCTTTATCTATTTTTAAAGCATTAATTGATAAATATCCTAACGAAAAAGATAAACTAAAAATTTATTTTGCTGATAAATTTAGTAATATTGAAAACAAAAAGATTATCACATCATGTTTAAATTATTTTAAAAAGAATTATAAAATTATGACTGAAAAAAAGGTTGATGATTTATTAAACCTTATTTATAGAATTGACTATAGTAACGCCTTAGAAATCCATCAATTTTCTGAACAAATAATATCTAATATTTTAACTTGTGCTAATCCTTTAGATAAATTAAATAAAATTGAAAAAATATTTTTAAAAGATGATATTCCAATGTTTGCGAAAGTATATCAATGCTTTAAAACATTATATCCGCAATTTCAAAAATATGATAATCACAAAATGGTGTTTGATTTTAGTGATAATAGTCGTATATCTCCTGAATTATTAAAAGCAGATCCTAATAGCATAAGAATGCAATTATTTAAAAAAATAGTAAATAATGATAAAACTAAAATTCGTTTTCAACTTATTTTTAATGACTTATTACGATGTTCACTTAATAGTAAAAATGAATCTTTAATGCAATATTTAAATAATTTAAAAAAGGGTAACGATTATATGTTTAAACTATATAATCATAATTTCGATAGTGATATTTTAACCTCAGAAGAATTAAAGATTTTAAATAAGTTTGTTAGTTATTTAACCGTTATTTATGAAAATATAAATAATCAGAGTATAAATCATTTAGAGTTAGCTGATAAATGTCAATCTTTAATCGCTTATTATAAACCTAATAGTAGATATTCATTAGCAGATAGAGTTGTAAGATCATTTGGCTTCTTTGCAAGTATTGACTCTTTGGAACAAATATTTGATTTGATAAATTGTTCTCATCAAAAAGCAAAATTAGAAAATGAATATCTAGGTTCGTATTTAGAAAATCATAATTTTGAATTACATGATGATGATTTATTGCGATGTATTGGGAAATTTGATAATTTAGGGAGTTCTTTAGAAAATGGAAATGTATGTAAAGAATTATTAGGTTCTTTTATAGGAAAAAGTGATTCAGATACTACCCCAATGGATGTTGATTTTTCTTTAATTAAAAGTTCTGCTTCTATCTATAATTGTATTGATGGAACTCCAACAGGTTGGAATTTTGGTAATATATTCTTAATTTTAAAAGATTATTATGTTACTAGAGACAAAAATGGCAACTTACTAGAATCTACATATGATCCTATGAAAGTGGAAGTTTTTGGGACAAGTACAAAAAAGGGCGGACATGAAACTCATTGGGGTGGTAGAAGTGGATTTGCTAAAACGAATATAAAATGTATTTTGTATAAAAAAATGGCGAAAATTAATTCTAATAAACCTTATAATGAAGATGGAAGTGTAAACTATGAGGAAAATGCTTCCTTTGATGATTTGCCTTCAATTAAGTTTGAAATTGTTCGAAATGGTCTGTATATTCCAATTGTTGATTTAAGTGGTAAATTAATATTTACGATTAATGAATATAACTATCTACGTTCAAAAATGATGGGATTATCTAAATATGGCTGCCCAGAATATCATTTAGATACGAATTCTTTGTATTTTGATGGTATTGATGAATTAGTTATGGAGATGGTAAACGATAGAAAAAGAATATCAAATATTCGAAAATATATTTATAAACGTATAACAGAGATTATAATGGACTCTAAGTATAATTTAGGTATCCAAAAAATTGATAATTCTTTTCAAGGGGATTTAACAAGTGGGATTGCCGAATTATTAGAAATTGGATCAACTGCTAGATTTAGCAATATTCCTTTTGATAGTGATTTTGATTTTATGTTAAAGTTAGATAGAAAAATAATGATTGATAAAGAAAAAACAAAAAAAATTATTGAGATTTTTGAAAAAGAATTTAAACCTTATAAAACTGTTCCTACAAAATCAAATCGCTTTCGTGGTACAGGGATAAGCATATCTGAATTTGATAATCTTGATATTGATATTTCTATAGATAAAAGAAGAAATAACGACAGCTACTCGTCAGAAAAAGCCTTAAATGATATATATAATTCTATTAAAAAACAATATCCTGATGATTACCCTTATGTTTTAGCTAATATTGTAAAAGCAAAACAATTACTTAAAAATGCAAATATCTATAAACGCGTAGATAATGGTCTAGGTGGGATAGGAGTTGAGAATTGGATATTACAAAATGGTGGATCTTTAAAAAATGCTTGTCAAGATTTTATTATACACGCATATAAAGCGGATGGAACTTTAAAAAGTTTTGCTGAATTTAAATCTTCTTATTATATATTTGATTTTGGGTGTAATCATGAACCAAGAGAAAAAATAAAAAATATTTATTATTCTTATGATAACTATATGGCTGATAACTTGAATGAATATACCTATAAGAAAATGGCAAATATTTTACAGGAGTATATTGATAAAATAAATTTTGAAAATAAAAATAGAATATAAATTTTTATTTAAATTGTTAAAAAAAACAAAAAGTAAAAAAAGATATTATAAAAAGCTCGTATTTACGAGCTTATTTTTTTTAATGGCGGAGCAGGAGAGATTCGAACTCTCGCGCCAGTTACCCGACCTATACCCTTAGCAGGGGCACCTCTTCAGCCTCTTGAGTACTGCTCCAATAAAACTACAATCTAATTTTATAATAGTTTTAAAAGATAGTCAATGGTAACTTTTTTATAGTATTTATAAGTTTTTTTCATATTTTTGGTAAAATTTAGTGACCTGATTTATTCTTTTTAAGCTTAAATAATTATCAAAGTCTGATGTTAAATCAGTAAAAAATCTTTTTTCGGGATTTTTATGAGGATACATTGTAATTATTTCATTAGAATCCGGTAAAGTTACAACTTCAAAATAATCTGTTAAAGAATAACTAATATGACCATTTGCAGTATATTTAAACATGTAAACATCAGAAAGAGCAGAATCATATAATTTTGTTTTTCCAGGCAAAATATTGCGTAGTTTAAAAAAAATCTCTTCTAAAGGGAAATCTTGTACAAATTCTGAAGGATTGTCACTTAAATATTCATGTTTTTTAATATGAGCTAAGGCTTCATCCTCGTTATAATCTTTAATTTGTTTTATTAAATAGGCATCTTTACTTGAACAAAAAGGTAAATCTAACTTTTTTCTTAAAAAAATATTTAAATAACTTGTATCAATTGTTTCAAGAAAAGGGGTATATTTTTGTAAGAGAATAAAACATTCAATATATTTTTTTTGACAACATAATAATTTTAATTCTATCCAAAGAAAAAATTCTTTAATATCCTTTTTCATATTTAAATTAAAGACTCTTTTTCCTTCTTCCAATAAAAGGCTAGCTTCATAAAAATTTCCCATTTTTATAAAAATATCAGTTAAACACGCATAACCACATAAATCATAAGGGTAATTTTTAATATATTTTTGTGATTCTATTAGAGCTTTTTCTAATTGATGCGATTTAACTAATTTTAAAATTTTATTATAATAAGCCGTATTAAAATAATTTTTAGCCATAAAAAAACTCCTTTAACGAATATATTATAATAAATATTATTCATTTTACAAGAAGATTTTTATTCGCCTAAAGTGGCATTTTTTATGTCTGTTAAATAATTATCCATAATTGTTAAATAATTTTCATTATTATTTTTACTTTCATTAGATAATGTCGTCATTGTATTAACTTTAACTACTTTGGCATTATAGTCTTTTTCTAAATTTTTAATTAAATCTGTTTTTTCTTCTGTATCCTTAATAAAAATAGTTGTATATAAACCATCTTTAAAATTATTTTTTAAAGCATTAAGATTTGTCGGAGTTAAATTTTCTTCATCTTCCAAAGAAATAACATTAAAACCATAATTATTTAAATACTTAAACATATTAGAAGAAACTATTAATGTTCCTTTGTTTAAATCATTAGCACTTTTGGCAATTTTTCTTAAATCAGCATCCATCATAGACAAGGTTTCTTCTAATTTTTGATAATTTTTTGTAATTTCTTCATTAATATATTTACTTTTTGTAAATTCTTGTAAATTATTTTTGATAGTGGTTGCCAGCATTAAATAATAATTAGGAGACAACCACAATTCTTCAATTCCGTTATCAAAATTTAAACCATAAGCTACATCAATAATTCTGATTTTATTGTTTTTATTAATTAAATTTTTTGCCACATTTAATTCATTAGAAAGCCCATTATAAATAAAAATATTATTTTTACTATATTCTGTAATTTGTTTATCCGTTAAACTATAACTATTAATATCTACTCCTTCCGGATAAATACTAGTTATATCTTTTTGGTTATAAATTTCATTAGTGATATAAGCTAAAGGATAAATAGTAGTTAAAATATGTAATTCTTCTGTTATATTTTGTTTACAAGCAGTTGTACTTATTAAAAGTACTAAAAGTAAAATAACTTTTAATTTTTTCATCTTAATTCTCCTTTTTCGGAACCGGATCATATCCAAAATCACCTTTAGGACGGCATTTTTTTAATCTTTTTAGACCCATTTTTATTCCTTTTTTAATTCCATATATATTTATTGCTTCAACCATATATTCACTACATGTTGGGGTAAAACGACATAATTTATGGGAAGCAAAAGGGATTATTTGATAACATCTTATAATAAATATAAGAATATTTTTCATTTTCTTCACCATCTTAATTTTACTACAATTTATATTTATTGTAAAATATGTTTTTGGCTATCTTTATGATATAATAAATAAGACTTGGAGGAATTATAATGAAAGAAATACTAGAATCCTTTGGAATAAAAGTTAAAAACGAAGAACTTTTATTAAATGCTTTAACTCACAGCTCTTACTCAAATGAACATAATACTTCTAATTATGAAAGATTAGAATTTTTAGGCGATGCTATTTTAGAAGTTATAACTAGTGAATATTTATTCTTGAATACAGATTATAATGAAGGAGATATGAGTAAAATAAGAGCTAGTTACGTTTGCGAAGAAGCTTTATACAATTATGCTAAGGATATTAGATTAAAAGATTATATTAGAGTAGGTCATGGTCAAGAAAAAAATATTAATAGTACTATTATTGCAGATGTTTTTGAAAGTATTATAGCTGTTATTTATTTAGAAAATAATTTAGAAATAACCAAAAATTTTGTTTTAAAACTAATTCTTCCTTATATCGAAAATAATGTGCAATTTGTCCATGATTATAAATCATTATTACAAGAAATGGTGCAAACAGATAAAAAAAGCTTAGATTATGTTTTGATAAAAGAAACAGGTCCAGCTCATGAAAAAGAATTTACAATTGAGGTGCAAATTGATGGGATGATTTATGGAAGAGGTATCGGTAAAAGTAAAAAAGAAGCTGAACAAAATGCTGCCCAGGATGCTTATCAAAAGTCAGTAGTTAAAGGAGAAAAAAGATGTTTTTAAAAAGTATTAAAGCTAATGGATTTAAATCTTTTGCTGAAAAGATTAATATAATGCTCGATAATAACATTACTTGTATTGTTGGGCCCAATGGATCTGGAAAATCTAATATTGTAGATGCTGTTCGTTGGGTTTTGGGAGAACAATCTATAAAAAATTTACGCGGAACCTCTGGAATGAGTGATGTTATATTTACTGGATCCAAAACTAGAATAGGAGCTAATCGTGCTGAAGTGTCTTTGACTTTTGATAATAGTGATCACTACTTAAATAGCGAATTTAAAGAAATTGAAATCAAAAGAATTCTTTATCGAAGTGGAGATAGTGAATATTTCATTAATAACTCCAAAGTTAGATTAAAAGATATTACAGATCTTTTTTTAGATAGTGGAGCGGGAAATGATTCTTTTAACATAATTAGTCAAGGAAATATTGAAGCGATTATTAATAGTAAGCCACACGAACGAAGAATAATTTTTGAAAGTGCTGCTGGAGTTTTAAAATACAAAAAACGCAAAGAAGAAAGTCTAAAAAAATTAGAAAAAACTCGTGAAAATATTGAAAAAGTCAATTTAATTATCGAAGAGTTAAAAACAACTCTGGAACCCTTAAAAGAGCAAAGTCTAAATGCCCAAAAATATTTAGAATTAAAAGAACAATTAAAAAATATTGAAATAGCTACGATTGTGAATGAAATTCAATCCCTTAATGATTTAATAACGCAAGTAAAAAACGAAATAGAAACTAAGAATACCAAAATATTAGATTTAAATACATCTTCTAGTGATGAATCAGTTAAATTAGAAACTTTAAAATTACAAAGTATTAAATTAGATGAAATTATTAATGAAACTAATAAAACTTTATTAAAGGTTACTAGTAAATTTGTTAATCTCCAAAATGAAAAATTAATGTATACCGAAAGAAAAAAATATAATGGTGATAATCTTAATCTTGATCAAAATATTTTAAACTTAAAAGAAGAAGTTTTAGCATTAGATAAAACTATTAACTTGTTAGAAAATGAAATAAATTCTTTAACTATTCAAATGAAAAAATATAATCATGATTTAAGTGAAATAAATGAAGAACAAAGCTTTAATAAACTAAAAGGCAATGCACTAAATTTAAAATTTCAAGAAAGTTTAAAAGAATTATATACTTTAAAAAGTCAAGCTGAAGTTTTAGAAAATAGTCTTTTGAATGATGTTAAAATGCCTAATTCTGTAAAAAGTGTTTTAACAAATGAAAGTTTAAAAGGTATTTATAATACAATAGGTAAACTTATCACCGTTCCTGATCAATATGTAACAGCTATTGATACCATTTTAGGAGCTAGTTCAAATTTTATTGTCGTTAAAGATGAGTTAGTGGCTAAAAAATCTATCGCTTATCTAAAAGAAAAAAAATTAGGTCGAGCCACCTTTTTTCCCCTTAATATTATTAAAGAAAAAAATATTTCTTCCCAAATAAAAGATAAATTAAAAAAAATGTCTGGTTTTATTGGGGTTGCGAGCGAGTTAGTAGAATATAAACCAGAATTTTGTAATATTATTAGAAATCAGCTAGGAAATGTCTTAGTCGTTGATTCAATCGATTCTCTAAATAAAATTGGCAAAGAACTAGAATACAAATTTCGCATTGTTACTTTGGATGGAGAAGTATTACATACTGGAGGTTCTTTAAGTGGAGGTTTTAAATCTTCTCATAACAGTATATTAAACGATAAACTAGAATTAACCAAAATAAAAAATAATATAGCAAATAAAGAACAAGAAAATATTAGCTTTAGAAAAGAATTAGAAGAACATGAACAAAAACAAAATACTTTGCACGAAAAAGAAGAAGAATTAAATCGAATTATTATAAATTTAAAAGAAAGTATAAAAGAAAAAACTAATTTAATGGATAATAAAAAGCAAAAACAATTAGAGCTTAACAAAGAATTAGAAGGCTCGATTGCTCTTAAAGATGGTAATATTGATCAAAAATTAATGGTTATGTTAGATGAAGTAAATGAAGCTCAAATGGCTAAAGATTTAACTGAGACTAAATTAAACGATTTAAAAAATGAAAAGAATAATCTTTTAAGCGAAATAACTGAATTAGAGCATACTTATCGCGAAAAAAATTCTTTACATAATAAATTCCAAAATGAATTAAAAGCCCAAGAAATTGAATTAAGTAAATTAGAAATTAAATTAGATACTTTGTTAAATACTTTAAATGAAAATTATAATTTAACTTATGAGAAAGCTCAATTAACCTATATCTTAGAAATAGATATTAACTTAGCTCGAAAACAAGTTTTAGAATTAAAAAATTCGATTGCTAAATTAGGGGAAGTAAATGTTTTTGCCATTGAAGAATATGAAAGAATTAGTACTCGTTATAATTTTTTAGAAAATCAAAAAAATGATTTAGAAGAAGCAAGTTCTAATTTAAATAATGTTATTGAAGAAATGGATACTATTATGATTGATAAATTTAAATCCACTTTTACGGCGATTAATAAAGAATTTCAAAAAGTTTTTAAAAAATTATTTAAAGGGGGAACAGGTCTATTAAAACTTACCGATCCGGAAAATATTTTAGAAACCGGAATTGAAATAGTTGCTGAACCACCAGGAAAAAAATTAAATTCTATCGGTCTTTTAAGTGGGGGCGAAAAAACTCTTACTTCTATTTCCCTTTTATTTGCTATTCTAAATATTAAAACTATTCCTTTTTGCATTTTAGATGAAGTAGAAGCTGCTCTTGATGAAGCCAATGTTGATGCTTTTGGTTCATATTTACAAGAATATAAAAAAAATAGTCAGTTTATTTTAATTACTCATAAAAAAAGAACAATGGAATATGCTGATACTTTATATGGAATAACCATGCAAGAATCTGGAGTAAGTAAAATAGTTAGTGTTAAACTTGAAAATATTTAGAAAATATGGTATATTATCTCCCAATTAAAAAAGGGGGATTTTTTTGAAAACTATATCCATATCTAAAAAAGCTTTTAAAAATTTAGATTTACTAGATCTTCCTCAAGAAGTATTAAATACAGAAGGTATAATTTATCAATTTTCTTATAAAAGACAAGACAAAATTTTAAAAAAATTATATCACTGTGAAGGGCCAGTGTTTGCCAATAAACTTTATACTTTAGAAATGTTAGATTATTATAAAGATTATTTACCAGCTAATTTTTATATTCCGGATTATTTAGTTTCAGTAAGTAACAGAATAAATGCTTTTACTTGTCCTAAATGCCAAGGAAAAACATTGCAAGTTATTTTAAGTGATAAAAATCTTGATTATAATGAAAAAATATTTTATTTAAAACAAATTGGCTTTATTTTAGAAAAATTAAAAAATATTCGCAAATATACGCCGTTAAAAGATATTTATTTAAATGATATTCATTCTTCTAATTTTATGGTTGAACCTATTAATCATGAAGTTTCCGTAATTGATTTAGATAGTTGTAAAATTGCTGACAATAAAGCTTTTCCCTCTAAATTTCTTATCGATGATTCTCTTGTTTCATTAATTCCAAGTAAATATCAAAAAAATAACGATCAAATGCCAGGAACGGGATTATTTATTGTAGATGAAGAAACTGATTTATATTGCTATAGTATGTTGATTTTAAACTATTTATGCGGCATAAATGTTCATCGTTTAAGTTTAGAAGAATATTATGAATATTTAAATTATTTAGAAAGTATAAGAGTTTATCAAAAATTATTAGATATTTTTGCTAAACTTGTAGCCTCAGGCCATAATGAAAATCCCGTAAATTATATTGATGCTTTAACAAAAGAACAAATTTATCGGGCTCATAATATTGTTTATTCTAGAGTTCGAAAAAAAAGCTGAAAAATGCGAAAAATTTTTAAATTTCTCGCATATTTTCCATATTTTTATAGGGATTTTTAGGATCTATTTTATCGGTAAATAAAATTCCATTCAAATGATCAATTTCATGTTGAAAAGCGATCGCTAAATCTTCTCGAACACGTATTCTGTAAGGATTGCCTTCTATATCAAAGGCTTCTACTGTAACACGAGCATATCTTGGGACAATCCCTTCAGTTTCGCGGTTTATACTTAAACATCCTTCGCCTTCACCAACATAAATTAATTCTTCACTATTACTAACAATTTTAGGATTGATAACAATATAGTTTTCAAATTGCCCTTCATCAACTTCATCAACAATTACAAAAATTCTTTTGGCAATTCCTAACTGAATATAAGCAAGACCCATACCAGCTCGTAAATTATATTTTTCTCTTAAATCATCTATTTGGCTAATTTTTAAATAGTCTAACATATCTTGAATCCGCTTTTTGTCTTCATTTGAGAGAGGAAAAACTACTTCTTTACTAATCAAACGCAATCGTTTGTCTTTTTCATCTAATATAACTAAATCAGGTAACTTCATAAAACTCCCTTTCTTTCGCCATTTATTGTATCAATAAAACAGCAAAAAAGGAAGCTTAAACTTCCTAATTATTATAGTTATTGCCCCAATTCCATCCTGCACCAATGATGATAACAAGAAGTATAAATAGAACAATCCATATTGCAGCCCCAATACCATAACCAGATGTATATCCAGCATATGATGCATTAGAACACATAGGAGCAGCATTACATCCGCCACCATAACCAGCATTATAGTAGCCATTATTTCCGTAATAATACATAGTTTAACCTCCTTTATGTATCTAATATAGTTTATTATAAGTCATAAAAAATGCTACTTTAAAAACCTAAAAAATATTTTTTCATTTTAATATAATTTATGATATTATTATAATAGGTGAAGAAGATGCGGAAAATTATTACTAAAATAGATATTCCTTTATTAATAATGATGTTAATTTATTCTGTATTAGGTTTAGTAATTATTCTTAGTGCCTCTTCTGTTTCTGCTGTTTTAAGATATAATGTTTCTTCATACCATTTCTTTATTCGCCAATTAATATTTATATTAACTTCTTTTTTCGTTGGTTTTAATGTGATTTTAAGATTTCCTACCTCAAAATACAAATTATTTACGCCTTTATTAATAGTAGGTATTTTAGCATCATTAGTTGGCTTATTTTTTTATGGAATTATTTCTAATAATGCTCAAAGTTGGTATAAAATAGGTTTTTTCAATTTACAACCAGCTGAATTTGCAAAATCTGTTATAATTATTTATATGGCCGTATTTTATCAAAAAAGTCTAAAAAAGAAAAAAGTTAGTTTATATTATAATTTAATACCTTTAGCCATTGCGGGGACAATTTTTATTTTAGTAGCCATGCAACCTGATTTAGGTGGTGCTCTTATAATTGGCGGGATTGCATTTTTAATTTTTTTAATCGTTCCTTTAGGAAAACAAAATCAATTAAAACTCTTTAAAGTTTTAGCAATTGCCGGAGTTATAATAGTTGTAGGTCTTCTTTATAGTGGTACTGATATTTTAAATTCTCGCCAACTTAGTCGTTTAAAATTTCAAAATCCTTGTGCTAGATATTCTGAAGACACGGGATATCAAGTATGTAATGGTTTTATCGCTATTCATAATGGTGGTCTTTTTGGAGTTGGTTTAGGCAATTCTACTCAAAAATATTTATATTTACCTGAAGCTCATACTGATTTTATTTTTCCTATTTTAGTTGAGGAATTAGGAGCGATTGCCGGAGTTTTAGTCTTAATTGGTTATATTTTTATCTTATACCGAATTTTAAAAATTGGAAAAGAGGCTAAAGGCAATATTCGAAATATGATTTTATGTTACGGAACATTTGCTTTTATTCTTCTTCATTTAATTGTTAATTTAATGGGAGTATTAGCCCTTATTCCTTTAACAGGAGTACCACTTCCTTTTCTAAGTTATGGAGGCAGTTTCACTATTAACTTAATATTAATGTTATTCGTTATTCAAAGAGTTGCTATTGAAAATAAAAACACTAAATTAAAAAGAGAATTAACTTATTTGCAAGAAAATTAATGGATCTTTAAATGAGATCTTTTTTTATTTTAAAAAGGAAATATCAAAAATTGGTTGTAAATATATAAGTAGGAGGTGAATGATGAAATATTTTAAAAATTATATTATTTTATATTCTATTATCGGTTTGTTATTTTTAACCAATATTGGAAGTATCAGTTATTTTTTTCTTAAAAAAATAAAATGCCCTATATGTAACGAAACCCCAACAGAAGAGTTAGTTGTGTTAAAAGAAGATAAAAAAGATAATATTTCTAAAATTCATGTTGATATTAAAGGTTATATTAAAAATCCTGGAGTTTATGAAATAGAAGAGGGAGCAATAGTTAACGATATTATAAATCTTGCTGGCGGTCTAAAAAAAGGAGCTATAACAGATAATATTAACTTAGGAAAAAAGTTGGTTGATGAAGCAGTGGTTATTATTAATTCTAAAGCTGAATTAAATAAAAAAGAAACATGTATTGAAAAAAAAGAAGAAAATACTCCCAATAATTTCGCTGCTATTGATACAGAAGTTATTACCGAAAATAATCCTTTAAACAATCAAAATAATTCTACTGGAAAAGATAACAATGGGAAAATCTCACTTAATAAAGCTTCAAAAGAAGAATTAATGACACTTTCTGGAATAGGAGAAAAAACAGCCGAAAAGATTATTGAATATCGTCAAAGTCAAATTTTTACCAGTATTGAAGAAATAAAAAACGTTAATGGAATAGGGGACGCCTTATTTGAAAAGATTAAAGATAATATTACAATCTAATCTTTTTTATATAATATTATCCTTAATTTTAATAATTTTTATTTTTATAAATACTAATTTACGCCATTATTCATCATCGTTTAATGACAAGACTAAAAAAATAATTGCAAGAATTGAATCCTTTACAATAGATGGTGATAAAATAAGCTTTTATTTTAAAGAAAAAGAAAAATTTGTTGCTACTTATTATCTAAAATCGGAAAAAGAAAAAAAGTATTTTCAAAATAATTTAAAAATTGGTTTAAAAGTATTAATAGAAGGTGAAAAAAATGATCTCCAAAATAATACTATCCCAAATACTTTTAACTATCGAAAATATCTTTATAATAAAAAAATTTATTTTTCTTTTTTAATAAATAAAATTACGATAACGAATCAAAAAATATCCAAATTAGCTCAAATAAAAAATTTAAGCCTAAATAGAATAGAAAAATTAAATAATAATCCATATTTAAAAGCTTTTATTTTAGGAGATAAAGATTTGATGCCACAAGATATATCAAAAGTTATTCAAAATAACGGAGTAAGTCATTTATTTGCTTTATCAGGAATGCATTTATCTTTTATATATGAATTTTTAAATAAAATTTTAAAGAAGTTAAAATTCAAAAAAATTATTATTTATTCCTTTTTACTTTTTTATTTGGGGTTAGCATCTTTTCCTATTTCCTTTATAAGAGCTTTTTTATTTACTGTTTTTTTAGATTTCAATAAAAGTTTTGATATTAGTATTTCTAAAATAAAAATATTATATTTAGTGGCCATAATAACGCTTTTTTCTAATCCTTTTTATATTTATGATATTGGTTTTATTTATACTTTTATTATAACTTTTTCTTTATTATTTTGTTCTAATTTATTAAAGGTAAAAAATAAAATTTTACAAATAGGAATAGTGAGTATTATAACCTTTTTATTTAGTGCTCCCATTACTATATTTATTAATTATGAACTAAATTTATCTTCAATTATTAATAATATTATTCTTGTTCCTTTTGTAAGTATTATTATTTTTCCTTTAGCAATATTAACTTTTTTTCTTTCTTTTTTTCTTCCCATATTTGAATTTATAACTACCATATTAGGGCATTTAAACATTTTTCTTCATCACTTCTCATGCCCTATAATATTTGGGAAAATTAATATATTTGAAGTTTTAATTTATTATGTTTTACTGTGTATTTTAGTAAAATATAAATCAAAACTTTTGGTTGTAATATTTTTAATTTATCTATTATTTCTCTATAATAAAAATATTTTTATCAAATATTATTCAGTTTATTATCTAGATGTTGGTCAAGGAGATGCTTCGCTTTTAGTTTCCCCACAAAATAAAGAAGTCATTCTAATAGATACAGGAGGTCAAATTACTTATGAAAAAGAAAGCTGGCAAAAAAGAAACAAAGAATATAACGTAGGAGAAACTATAATTCAATTTCTAAAAAGCAAAAGAATTAGAAAAATTGATTTTTTACTTCTGACGCATGGAGATTTAGATCATATAGGATATGCTAATTATCTTGTCGATAATATTAAAATAAAAAAAGTCATGATTAATAATGACCAAATAAATTCTTTTGAAAAAAACATTATTCAAAAAGTTCCACAAGTTTTTAAATATCAATCTCCATATTTTATCTATAAAAATTTAAATAAGCTAAAATATGATAATGAAAATGATAATAGTTTAATATCATATTTTCAAATTTATAACTATCAATTTCTATTTATGGGGGATGCTTCCAAAAAAGTAGAATTAGATCTTTTGGCAAAATATTCCTTAAAAATCGATTTTTTGAAATTAGGCCACCATGGTTCCAAAACCAGTTCTGATGAACAATTTTTAAAAGAAGTATCACCTCAATATGCTATTATATCGGCTGGTCGCAATAATCGTTATAACCATCCTTCCTCTGAAACAATTAATTTATTACAAAAATATCACCTTAATATATTAAATACGCAAAAGCATGGTACTATTGAAATTAGAATAACGAAAGAAAAATATCACATAAGCTTAAATTCTTCATAAAATATAGTACACTAATTAGTGTTTACATAGATGAAAGGTAATTCCTTTCTTTTTATATTTGAATAATTTTGTTATAATAAAAAGCAAGGACTGATTAGATGTATTTAATTTATGGAGCAAGTTTTCATCTTATTAATGAAGAAATAAATAAAATTATTCAAAATAATCCTAATGTTATTATTATGGACTTATCAATTAATAGTTTATCAGAGGTTTTAGCAGAAGCTTCGTATATTTCTTTATTTGCTGAACAAAAATTTATTATCGTAAAAAATTCTTTATTTTTTACTAGTCTCAAGGAAAATGAGAGTGAATTAGAATTACTTTACCAATATATGGCTAATCCTGTATCTCTTACAACTCTTATTTTTACAACTTATGAAAAAATTGATATGCGTAAAAAAATAAGCAAAACATTTAAAGAAAAATATCCCATAATTTCAGTTAATGATTTAACCAATGACGATTTAATTATAAAAATAAAAGAAATAATAAATAAAAATAAATATCATACTAATCTAGATGTTATAAAATACATCATAAATTGCTGTCAAAATAATTATGATTTAATTTATAATGAATTAAGTAAAATATTTCTTTATTATAATGAACCACAAGAAATTCAAATGAAAGACTTAAAAGAAATTATTTCTAAACCACTTCAAGATAATAATTTTAAATTTATTGAAGCTATTGTAGATAAAAATTGGTTTTTAGCTCTTAAAATATTAGATGATCTATATGCCTTAAAAGTTGATCCTATCGCTCTTATAATATTACTTGCCCGAGAATATCGTCTTATGTATTCAGTTAATCTATTAATGCGTAATGGCTATAAAAAAAATGATATTTTAAAAACGCTTAATCTGCAAAATTGGCAAGTTGATAAACTACTAAAAAAAAGCAATTATTATTATCCAGATGATTTAAAAAATTATTTACAAAAATTAGCCATTATTGATTCGGAAATAAAAAAGGGCAATATAGATAGATTTATTGGCTTAAAAACATTTTTATTAGAAATAGAAGATTAATATTTGCGTTTTTATCATATATTTGTTATAATGTTCTTGCTTTTTAGCAGGTAATCCGCTGAAAAATGAATTTATGATTACTGAAGATAAGTTAATTGAATAAAAGAAAGGAAGAAAAAATGGCTAATTTAGTAGACAAAATTAATAAAAAGCATATTAAACCCAATATTCCTGAATTTCGTGTTGGTGATATTGTTAGAGTGGATGTTTGGGTAAAAGAAGGAAAGAAAGAAAGAATCCAAGCTTTCGAAGGTATTGTAATAGCTAAAAAAGGTTCAAGTGTATCTGAAACTTTTTCTGTTCGTAAAAAATCAGGTGGTGTTGGAGTTGTGAGAGTATTTCCTGTAAATGCGCCAACTATCGATAAAATTACAGTTATTAAAAAAGGTATGGTTCGTCGTGCCAAACTTAACTTTATTAAAAATATGCGTAAAGAATATAAAGTAAAAGAAAGAAATTCCGTTAAAGAAGCAGCTTAATGCTTTTTTTATTTGAAATTAATTTTGTATAAAGAATAGCATTGATGTATAATAAAAAGGAAAGGATTAAATTATGAAAGAAAAAATAATCAAAAATATTAAAGAATTAATGCCCTATATTATTATTTTATTAGTAATCGCCTTTGTTAGAACTTTTATTATAACTCCCATCAAAGTTAATGGAAGCTCTATGTTTCAAACGTTAAATGGAAAAGAATATATGCTTTTAAATAAATTAGGACATATTGATCGATATGATATAGTAGTTGTTGATACTAAAGATGATGAATTAATCAAAAGAGTTTATGGGCTTCCAGGAGAAAAAATTGCTATTCAAAATAGTAATATTTACATTAATGACAAAAAAATTGAAGATAAATATGCTTATGGAAATACAAATAGTTATGATGCTATTACTTTAAAAGAAGATGAATACTTTGTTTTAGGAGATAATCGTTTAGTTTCACTTGATAGTCGAACCATTGGGCCAGTAAAGAAAAAAAATATAAAGGGTACAACTGATTTTATTATTTATCCTTTTAATCGTTTTGGCATTTTAAAAAAATAAAAGGTGAAAATATGCAATATAAAACAATTAATGATCAATTAAAAATATTTATTCAAATATTAGAAAAAAATAAAGAATTAATAGCGGTGTTAGATTTTGTGAACAATTTAAATTTGCCTAATTTTTATATCGCAGCAGGTTCTATATTTCAAACTATATGGAACTATTATGATAATAAAGATTTAAATTTTAATATAAAAGATATCGATATCATTTATTATGATAAAACAAATTTAAGTATTGAAAAAGATTTAGAATATTATAATATAATTAGTAACTTCGTTAAAGAAAAAGGGTTTAAATACGAAATAGATGTTTCTAACGAAGCCAGAATGCATTTATGGAAGATGGAACATGAAAATAAGAAAAAAGTAGAGCCCTATAAAAATTCAGAAGACGCTATAACTAAATGGATAGCAACCGTTCATGCTATTGGAATTACCAAAGAAAATAATGAAATAAAAGTATATTCCCCCTTTGGTTTAGAAGATATTTTTAGTAAAATTATTAGGCCAATTAAACACAAAGATAATTCCCAAGAACTTTATAATCAAAAAGTTTCTAGCTGGACTAAAAGATTTTCTAATTTAACGATTATAGAGTGGTAAATAAAAATAAAGGAGCTATAAAAAATGATATATCTTAATAAAAAAGATTGTAATGATTATATTAAAAGACCAGGAGCTTATGCGATTATTGAAAATGAAAAAAATGAAATAGCTGTTGTTAAAAATGATAAAAACGAATTATTTTATTTTGGTGGTGGCTTAGAAGCAGGAGAAACTAAAATTGTGGCACTTAAAAGAGAAATGAAAGAAGAAACCGGATATTCATTAAAAGATATAAAATATTTTACTGAAGTAGGAGAGTTCTTAAAATCCCAAGAAGGAAAATATATTGAAATTATGGCTACGATCTATCTGGCTAAATTTGATAAGTACCTTGTTGATCCCATAGAATATGATCATCATATTTTATGGGTAAAACCTGAATCTTATCAAGGAAAATTATTACGGGCTTGGCAAAATTATGTTTTAGATTTATATATTAATTATAAAAATAATCAAGGAAAGTGATAAAAAATGAATAAAATTGTATATCATGGAAGTCCTAATGATAATATAAAAGTATTAACATCCAATAAAAGTACGCATCAAAAAGATTGCATATATGCTAGCGATAACAAGGTTGTAGCTCTTCTTTTTATGGGGAAAGGAAACGGTGATTTAGATACTAGAATATCAAATGCCAATGGTACAGTAGAATTGGTGGAAAGAAGAAAAGACGTTCTTGAAAATTTGTACAATAAAGAAGGATATTTATATGAACTTGATGGAACCACATTTAATCATTATGATTATTTATGGTCTTTAGAAGTTATCTCCTTTGAAAAGCAACTTATTCCTCTCAATAAAATATATTATAAAAACATCTTAGAGTCTTTATTTGAAGAAGAAAAGAAAGGAAATATAATAATTTATAGATATCCTAATCGCCCTCAAGATATGCCACTAGATAATTCAGATTTAATAGAAAAATATTTTAATTTTGAAAAGCAAGGAATAAATGGTGCGATTCAAAAGCTTTTAAGTATTTATCCTGAATTTAGAGATATTGTTGAAGAGCAAAATTGTATGAAAAAATAGGTGATAAAATAATGAGATTAACTAAACGTTTTATAGTCAAATCAATAGATAAACTCTCTTTAAGTAATCCCCTTAGATATGAACGCTATTATCTAAACGATAATTTAAGAATTCAAAGTAAAAATAACATATTTGAAAAAGAAATTTTAAACGATGAAAATATTATATTAGAAAAAAAGCTTATTTCTGAAGAGGAATTTAATCAATTAAAAAAAGAAGCATCAGTAAAAATAATAAGAGATAGTTATTTATATTTAAACGATGATAGAATTTCTATAAAAGTTTATCATGCCGATTATAAGGGATTAAATAGAGTTGAAGTAAAATTTTCTTCTAGAGAAGAAATGGTTAATTATGAAAAGGAAAAATGGATGGGAAAAGAAATAACTTCCAGTCCATTAGCGTTTGATAAATACTTAAGTAAATTAACAAGAAAGGAATTCTTATTAGAAATTCAAAAATATGAAAATTAAATAATCGAGTTAAAAGGGAAATTTTTAATATATTGTGAAAGTAAATTTGTTTAATATCATATTTTGTAATTGCTGTAAAAAAACATTATGTATTTAATTTTTTAAGAATAATAAAAGTATTAAAATTAATAGGTGCTAGTAATTTATATAAATAAAAATCAAAAAGTTGGTGCAAGTATGCAAAAATATATGAAAGTTATGTATGATACTAAATCTCATGCTGGGGATTTTGAATACAAAATTAATGAAATAAATGAAACAGACAATTGGAATCCAGCCGCAAGTAATCCAAAAGACTTTGGTGGTTTTAATTTTTCAACGGAAAATAAAATTTTAAGATGGTTACTAAGAGGTAATACTCTTTATGATGTAGAAATACCAGAGGATGCTGAAATAATCGAATGTGAAAATAAAAATGCACCTCATGGAGTTTTTAGAAGCAATAAAATAATTTTGACTAATCCAAGAATTTTAACTGACGATTTGGTAATGGATTTATACTTAAAATCTGATTTACCAGATAATACTTATTTTCAATGCTTAACTTTTTTATCTTTGAAAAATTATGACAAAGTATGTGAGAAAATTATAGAGGATAAAGTTAATAAAGATAATATTAATCAAGCTATTGAAACATTTACAACCTTTTTTGAATTAAAAGAAAAAAATAAAAATGAATGTTATAATAAAGTATATCAATCGTTAAAAGAAATAAGTGAATTAAAAAGTAATACAGATTAATAATAATATAAAAAAGGAGATAAATTTATGGATAAAATATTTTTAGAAATTCCTACAATAAATAGAAAACAGGAAGCGTTAGATTATTTAGCTGAAAATATTGAATATAATTCAGACTTAAATGGTACAGGTAGTATGGATGAATGCCTAAATAAAATGACTTATGAAGAATGGTTATTAGAACTTGAAAAAAGAAAAAATATAGAATATTTAAATCAAATAAATAGATGCCAATCGAAAACATTTTTTGTAGTAAGAGAAAATGATAATAGAATAGTTGGTATGATAAATATTAGATATAATATTTCAGATGATAAACTAAAAACCTGGGCCTCTCATATTGGGTATGGTATTAGACCTACTGAAAGGCGAAAAGGATATGCTAAAATAGCATTATATTTAGGGTTGTTAGAAGAACAAACATTAGGTGAAGAAAAGGTATTATTGGAATGTACTGTTGATAATATTGGCTCAAATAAAACTATTTTATCTTTAGGTGGAGAGTTAGAAAAAACTGAACTTGATAAATATGATAATACGATGACTAATTATTATTGGATAAATGTTAATGATTCGATTGAAAAATATTATGAGTGTTATAAAAATCAAATAAATCGAGATTCTAAATTAACCAAATAAATGAAATTTTATAATAATCGACAAAATATACCAAATATAAGGAGAAAAAATAATGAAACAAGGAGTAGTAATTGCAGGATTTGCAACCTGTGGAAAAAGCACATTAGGGAAAAAATATAAAAATGTGATAGATTTAGAATCAAGTAATTATAAGCATAATAATAATCCTGAAAATATTCCAATTGAAATGAGAAAAGGTACTAAAAGAGAAATAAATCAAGAATGGCCTGAAAATTATTATCAAGCGATTGCAGAGGCTATAAATAAATATGATGTAGTTTTGGTTCAATTGAAGCCAGAACATTTAGATCATTTTGATAAAAATAATATTAAATATAGTATAGCTTATCCTAATATTAACGATTGGAAAACAGTTAAAATGAAATGTATTGATAGAGGAAATAATCAAAATTTTATAAAAAAACTAAAAGAAGTGTTTGTTCCGTATTATGAGGATGTTATTAGAAGAAATTATGAAAATTTATATATAATTAATAAAAACGAAACATTAGAAAGTGTTTTAATTAAAAATAATTTCATTTTAAAAGATAAGTGAAATAAAAAAACAACAATAAAGACAAGATTCGGCAAATATTAACTGGTTGATTACGATTTATTTAATCTCCTTAGCAAACTCTTATAAATAAAGACTTCATTTGATTTTAAATCCAAAAAATGATAAAAATATAATGATTTTAATGATATTTATGATAGAAATTAAAAAGGTAATTACGACATTGCAACCCCCTGCGAAATTTTGATTATAATAAAGAAATGAGGCGAATATATGGCAAATAAAATAATAGAAGTTCAAAATATTAAAGTTAATATAATAAACACGAATGATAATGATTATATATGTATTTCTGATTTTACAAAAATTAAAGATGGGAAATCTACTTCAGATGATATTATAAGAAATTGGTTAAGGAATAGAATTACATTAGAATTTTTAGGGACTTGGGAATCAATATATAATCCTGATTTTAATTCCGTCGAATTCGACGGGTTTAAAAGTAAGGCTGGACTTCATACTTTTACATTAAGTGTAACTGAGTGGTGTAACAAAACAAATGCCATTGGTATATATTCAAAACGTGGTAAATATGGTGGAACATATGCGCATAAGGATATAGCATTTGAGTTTGCCTCTGCAATAAGCCCAGTATTTAAATTATATTTAATAAAAGAATTTGAAAGGTTAAAAACATTAGAAAATCAAAATAGAGAATGGGATGTAAAAAGAATTTTGACTAAGAATAATTATCTTATCCATACCGATGCTATTAAAAACTATATATTACCTAATAAAGATTATTATAAAGATAGAAAATGGTTAAAATACGCCGAAGAAGCAGATATACTAAATGTAGTCTTATTTAATACAACTGCTAAAAGATGGAGAGAACTTAATCCTGATTTTGCAAAGAATTCAAATGTTAGAGATTATGCTTCAATAAATGAATTAACCGTTTTATCAAACTTAGAATCACATAACGCAGAATTAATTAAAGAAGGGAAAAGTAAAGAAGAAAGATTTGAAATATTAAGTGGTATTGCTAAATATCAACTTAATATACTGAATAATGCTGAAAAGATAAAATTGTTAGGAGAAAAAAATAATATATAGTATTTTGCATATTTGTATTACCTCTTTCTAAATAATAAAATTATTATAGAAAGAAGGTAGAATATGAATAAATATGATATTAAAGAATTAAGAGAGAAATTAGAACGTTGTAGAAATGTAAATCTTGATGATGTAAAATTAGAAGATGTAGATAAGATAAGCTCTATAAAAATAGATAGAAGAAAACCTAGTGAAGAAAGAATATTAGATTTTATTAAGAAAACAAAAAATCCTTATATATTTAAGATAAAAGGGAAATTAGTTAGAATCAAATTTTCAGATACTGATAAAACTACAGAAGATTGTCTGACTAATGTTTTAAAGAATTTATATAGATAGGTTAATTGGAGGTAAAATGAAAGCAATAACAATTAAACAACCTTGTGCAACATTAATAGCAGAAGGTTACAAAGAATATGAATTTAGAACTTGGAAGACTAAATATCGTGAAGATATACTAATTCATGCTGGTAATGGTATAGATAAAAAGGCAATTACTGAAAGTAAAAGATTTGATAGAGTTTATCAATAGAGCAACATTAGAGGCCATAACAGTTGAAATAATTGGATTATATAAATATTCAAATTTTGAAGAGTTATATAAACATTTTGATAAAATAGCAATGGGATACCATAATGATGCTATAGCAAATCCTAAAGATATGGAAAAATATTATTCGAAAGAAGAACAAGATAAATATGGAGTTATTGGAATAGAAATAAGAGTGATAAAAGATAGGAAGTGAAAAGTATGGAAAATAATCGACAAAATTCAACAAATATAAACTGGTATCCAGGACATATGGCTAAAACTAGAAGATTAATTAAAGAAAAATTTGCTCTTATAGATATCGTATATGAGCTTGTAGATGCCAGAATCCCTTATTCGTCTAAAATAAGAGATATATATGATATAATAAAAGACAAGGAAAAAATAATTATAATGACTAAAAAAGATCTTTGTGATCTAAAAGCTACCCAAAAATGGATCAATTATTATGAAAATTTAGGTTCTAAAGTAATACTTGTTGATTTAAATAATAATAATGATTTCAAAAAAATTATTGATGTTACTAAAGAAATGACAAAACATTTACAAGAAAAAAGACAAGAAAAGAAAATGAAAGAAAAAGATATTCGGGCTTTAGTTGTTGGTATTCCCAATGTCGGTAAAAGTACACTAATAAATAAAATGGCTAATAAAAAAGTTGCTGATGTAGGAAATAACCCTGGAGTTACCAAGCATATTAAATGGTTAAAAACGCCTTACAATATCTCTCTTTTAGATACCCCAGGTATATTATGGCCTAAAATAAGCGAGACCAATGTCGGATTAAACTTAGCGGCTATGACAAGTATTAAAGAAGAAATTTTACCCCTTGATGATGTAGCCATCCATATATTAAAAACATTAGAAAAATATTATCCTGATCTATTAAAGGAACGTTATAATATTGAAAATGTTAAAGATATTGAAAAGGCTTATGAAACTATTGGCCAAAAAATAGGAGCTATAAAAAATAATGAAATTGATTATGAACGAGTAAGTAAAAAAATAATCAATGACATAAAATCAGAATATATAAAGGGAATAACATTTGATCGATAAATAGAAAAGGAAGTAGTAAATAATGAAAAAATTAATGCCAAATATTTTATTTCATATTGAAAGTGAACGTCTATTTGATTTATTAGAAAAGTTTAATGAAAGAAAATTAAATTATGAACGACGATTACCGGTGGCTAAAACTCCATATCATGGGATAATAAGTACTATAGATGTTTCTTTCGAAGAAAAAGATTTAAAAAAATTTTTAGAAATAATAAAAGAAGAAAATTACAAATCAAGAATAAGATTATATAAGTTAAAGGATAATTACTATCGCCCCTTTGTTGTCCAAAATGAAAATAATTACTTAATTTATACAACATTTTTTTATCAAAAATTATGTAATGCTGAAAATTTTGTTGCTCAAAAAAATGACATTAGCGATTATAATTTTTTAGAATGTTTTGAAATAACAGCTAAAACCGAAAATGAAGCAAAAGGATATTATCGTTCAGTTGCCCATATTCCAGCAAGTGAATATTTAACTAATACTGATACAGGAACATTTAATATAAAAACATTTAATAATAATAATGATTATACTGTTATTACAAATGCAATAAATATTCGCGATATAATTACATCATATAGAAGTTTTTATGACGATTTATTTTCTTTACCAATATATAATGGAATTAGTGAATTTCAAGTTATAGAATATTATATTTCTTTTATGGAAAATATGGTTATTCATTTTGCTGAAGATGTAGATATTGTCGAATTATATTCTAAAGACAATGGAGTTTTAACAGAAAAACCAATGTTAAAATTCTCTAAAAGTAAAACATCAAATAAATTAGAAGAAAATGTAGTAGATATAATAAATAATTTTTTAGAACAACAATATGGATTAAAAAGAAAAAACACATATAAAGTAGATTAAATATTTACTTTTTTTCATGGAAAAAACCTCTATTAAAAGAAAATATGATAAAATTAAATTATTCTGGAAGTGAAATAATGGAAAAACAAAAAATTAATCTTTTAAAATATGAACAAGAATTATATCAAAAGAATATAACATTAATAGCTGGAGTAGATGAAGTAGGAAGAGGACCATTAGTGGGTTCTGTTGTAGCAGCAGCAGTAATTTTGCCTAAAAATTATCATTTAGAAGGATTAACAGATTCTAAAAAATTGAGTGAAAAAAAGCGTAATTTATTCTATGAAATTATTAGTAGGGATGCTATTGCTATTGGGATTGGAGAAATATCAAGTCAAAAAATAGATGAAGTAAATATTTATGAAGCTAGTAAATTAGCCATGAAAGAAGCTTTAAAAAACTTAAATGTTAAACCAGAACATGTTTTAATTGATGCCATGCCTCTTAATTTAGATATGCCAAGTACAAGCATTATCCATGGCGATGCTCTATCAATTTCTATTGCTGCTGCAAGTGTAATAGCAAAAGTTACTCGAGATAAAATGATGTATGAGTTAAATGAAAAATATCCTGAATATCACTTTGATAAACATAAAGGCTATCCTACCAAACTTCATTTAGAGTGTTTAAAAAAATATGGTCCATTACCAATTTATAGATTTACATATAAACCAGTTCATGATTTAATATTAAAAGGTGGCGAAGTAAAAAATGAAGAAATTAAGGAAAAACAAACTATTTAAAAATTACATATCTTTATTAATTCCTTTATTTATAATTGAAATATTATTTAAAATATTATTAGAAATGCCAATTATAGAATGGTCAACTTTAAGAATCTTTATTAGTTGTAATATATTAGCTTTATTTATTAGTCTTATTACACTTTTCTTAAAAGAAAAAAGTAATAAAATAATTAGTAGTCTTATTTTATTAATAGCTAGCATTTATGCTATTATGCAAGCAGGATTTGAAAATTATATTGGTGTTTATGTTTCTCTTGGAACAAGTAGTCAATTAGGAGCTGTAAAAGAATATATAAAAGATTACTTTGATTCATTTAATCCCTTATTTTATACTTTAGCTATTCCTTTTATCTTATTCATAATATATAAATTAATCTTCGAAAGAAAAATATTTAAAAAGTATTATAAAGAATATGGAAATAAATTTGAAAAATTAACTAATTTAAAAAGTGCTAAATTAGCTTTAATTATTATTACTTTGTTATGCGGTATTTATTATGGAACTTTACGGTTAAAATTTATGCAAAATGAACTTCAATTAGAAAGTACTTATTCTTTATTTAAAAATCCTAATAATCCCAATATTAGTGTGAACCAATTTGGTATTTCTTTTTTTGGCATTTTAGATGTTAAAACTACTTTAATAAAACCTAATACAGAAGAAATTATAGACTTTGCCAAAGATCATAACAAAACCGAAAATACAGATTATTCAAGAACTATTGATGATACTAATTGGCTTGATTTAGATAATGAAACAACTAATAATAATTATAAAACTTTAAACAGTTATTTTATGAATCGTACTATAACCGATAAAAATGAATATACTGGGGTATTTGAAGGTAAAAATTTAATTGTAATTATGTTAGAATCAGTTAATGAAATTTTTATAAATCCTGAATATTATCCAACATTTTATAAATTATATACTAATGGTTGGAGTTTTGAAAACTCTTATTCGCCTAGAAATTCTTGTTCAACAGGGAATAATGAAATGAGTGGGATGATAAGTTTATTTAGTATTTATAGGACTTGTACAGCTAATAATTATAAAAATAATCAATATGATGAAAGTATTTTCAATTTATTTAATCGAGCTGGCTATCAAACGTCTTCTTATCATAATTATACAGAAAAGTACTATTATCGTTCAACAATCCATCAAAATATGGGGAGTGGCAAGTATTATGGCGTCGAAGATTTAGAAATTCCTTATAATGAAGAATATAAAGAATGGCCTAGCGATATCTTGCTTATGGAAGAAGCGATGAAAAGAATTGATACTACTAATCCTTTTATGGCTTGGATTACCACTGTTACAAGTCACCAACCTTATTATTTAGCTAGTGAAATGGGCGAAAAACATTTAAATTTATTTGATAATACCAATTATCCTACAACTTTAAAACGTTATATGTCAAAATTAAAAGAATTAGATTTAGCTTTAGAAAGACTTTTAGAACTTTTAGAAGAACAAAACGTTTTAGATGATACTGTATTAGTTTTTTTTGGCGATCATTATCCTTATGGTTTAAATACTAATGATATTAATATGGCCTTACCATATGATGTCAATGAAAAAAATAATGTTGATAAAACTCCTTTTGTTATATATAATAGCAAAATAGAAAAGCGAAAATTTAGCCAATATACTTCTTATATGAATATTCTTCCCACCCTTGCCAACTTATTTAATCTAGAATATGATCCAAGAGTCTATATTGGAGAAGATATTTTATCTCCAAACTATATAAATTCTTACAAAAATCGTGTAATACTAGCGGATGGTTCATGGGAAGATAAAAATGCCACTTATGATGCTACAACAGGAAAAATTACATATTATACTGATAAAAATTATAGTAATGAAGAAATAATTTCATATAATCAAGAAATAAATAATATGATTAAGATGAGTAACTTAGCCATTAAAACCAATTATTTTAAATATTTAAAAGAAGGTCTTAATAAAAATAATATTGAAAATTAGAAAGGGTAAAAATGAAAAAATTAGTAATAGTAGAATCACCATCCAAAAGTAAAACAATTGAAAAATATTTAGGAAATGATTATAAAGTAGTCTCAAGTAAAGGTCATATAAGAGACTTGGCAACTACAGGTAAATTTGGTTTAGGAGTAGATGTCGAAAATGATTTTGCTCCTAATTATGTTCCTATAAAAGGAAAATCCAAAGATATAAACGCTTTAAAAAAAGATGTGAAAAATAGTGATTTTGTTTATCTTGCAACTGACCCCGATCGAGAAGGAGAAGCAATATCATGGCATTTAAAAGATACTTTGGATATTAATGATAATTATAGTCGAGTAGTTTTTAATGAAATTACCAAAGATGTTGTATTAGATGCTATCAATAATCCTCGAAAAATAGATGATAATTTAGTCAAAAGTCAGGAAACAAGAAGAATTCTGGATCGGATTATTGGTTTTCGTTTAAGTAAACTTATGCAATCTAAAACTGGGGGAAAAAGTGCAGGTAGAGTTCAAAGTGTGGCTTTGAAATTAATTGTTGACCGGGAACGTGAAATAGAAAGTTTTATTCCTGTCGAATATTGGACAATTACTGCTGATTTTAAAGATTTTGTTGCTAATTTAGAAAAATATCATGGAAAAAAAATAGAAATATCTTCCGAGGTTGAAGCAAATGAAATTCTTAATAAATTAAGTAATGCTTTTAAAATTGATTCCGTTAATAATACGGATAGCGAACATAAAGCTAAACCGGTCTTTAAAACTTCAACAATGCAACGAATGGCCGCTAATAAAATCAATTTTGCACCTTCAAAAACCATGCGTATTGCACAAAAGCTTTATGAAGGAATTGATATTGGAAGTGAAACTGTAGGTCTTATAACCTATATGAGAACTGATTCTGAAAGAGTTTCAAATACTTTTGTGGCTGAAACATATGAGTATATCAAAAAAAAATATGGATCTGAATACATCGGTAGTGTTAAAGTTGGAAAAAAAGATAAAAATATGCAAGATGCCCATGAAGGTATTAGACCCACTAGCATTAAAAGAACTCCAGAAAGTCTAAAAAAATACTTAAGTGCCGATGAATATAAACTTTATAATTTAATTTATATTCGTGCATTAGCTTCTTTAATGGCTAATGCTAAATTAATATTAACTAGTGTTTTATTAGAAAATAATGGCTATTTATTTAAAGCAAATGGAAGTGTTTTAAAATTTGATGGTTATTTAAAAATTTATCATGAATTTGAAGATCAAAAAGATACAATCTTACCAGATTTTGCTAATTATAAAAGTAATACCATTATTGCTAATGATATTTTAAAAGAACAACATTTTACTAAACCTCTTCCGAGATATAGAGAAGATAGTTTAATAAAAGAAATGGAAAGTTTAGGCATTGGAAGACCAAGTACATACGCTACTATTATATCAACGATTAAAGACCGTGGTTATGTAACTTTAGAAGATAAAAAATTAATTCCTACTTCAATTGGGATTGAAACAACCGATAAACTCCAAGAATTTTTCAGTAATATTGTTAATGTTGAGTATACTAGTGCTATGGAAACTGATTTAGATAAAATAGCTGAAGATAAGCAAGATAATATTAAAGTATTAAAAGAATTTTATAATAAATTTGAGCCTTGTGTTGAAGAAGCATTCACTAAAATGGAAAAAAAAGAAGCTGAAAAAACTGGAGAAATTTGTCCAGAGTGTGGAAATGATTTAGTAATTCGTCGAGGAAGATATGGAGAATTTGTTGCTTGTTCTAATTATCCTGAATGTAAATATATAAAAAAAGAGGAGCAAGAACATAAAGAAATAATTAATTGCCCTAATTGTGAAGGAAAAATTATAGAGAAAAAAACCCGCAAAGGCAAAATTTTTTACGGTTGTTCTAATTATCCTAAATGTAAAACAGCTCTTTGGTATAAACCAACAGGAGAGTTATGTCCTGAATGTAAAAATATGTTAATTGAAAAAAAGGATAAAATAGTTTGTTCTAATTGTGAATACGAAAAATAAAAAATAAAAGGAGCATTTTAAAATGAAAAATTTAAAAAATTCTTTAATGAAAATAAGAAAAAAAGCATTGATGTTAGGAGTAGCTACAAGTTTAGCCGTTTCTTCTAGCGCTTGTTCCAAAAATGAGGAAGAAAAAATAGGATTTCAAATTGAAAATGAAATTAATAATTTAGACAATAATGGTTTATATGAATATTTAGTTGATTATTCGGGATTAGAAAGCCAAAATTATGACTTTTCAGATAATTTTAATAGTAAAAGTTTTGCTAAAGTTGATAGTGAAGAAATTCATGGCACTAGTTTTTGGAATGAAAAATCCTCTGCCTATTATCGTCAAAATTTAGTTCTAATATGGCCTGATTGTTACAGTTTATATGATATTACTCCTTGGCTTAGAGAATCTAACTTTGACCTAGATTTAAAATATGAACAACTTAAGTTATTAAATGGTCCTAAGTTTTTAGTAATTTATTCTTCTATTACTGCCAAAAGAAAACTAAACTTAATAGGAAAAGATATTTTAAATAGCGATAAATTAGAATTTTTAAGTGGTGACAATATATCAAGTACTGCTATTTATTATGAAGGAGAATTAGTTGCCTTTAAACAAACTGGTGTTGGTAGTGATTGTGAAAATGTTCAAAAAGCCATCGTTGGGGATGTTGATATAGCACTTAATAAAATTTCACAATTAGGTTTACTAAAAAAATCTGAAAAAATAAGTTTAGACGATTTATTAGTTTATCAAGAAGAATTAAATCAGGAAAATAAATTACAAAGAAAAAAATAAAAGTGCTTTAAGACTATTACAGATATTTTTAGTAATAGTTTTTTATTGTTTAAAAAAATAAAAATGATATAATGTGATTAAGATAGGAGCTAAAAATAAATGAATAAAAAAAGAATAATAATGCTAAGTGTGA